>JBDTLN010000219.1:0-4768 GCA_039934795.1 Bauldia sp.
ACATCGTCGCCGGTCGAGGTTTCTTTAAGCCGAATGTTGAGAAGCGCGCCCTTGGAGGTGCAGTAGGCGAACATGCCGTGCTCGGCCTGCAGTCCGTCGAGGCTGGAGAGGAGGACGATGGCGCCGGATCGGCGCGGCCGCATCTGCCTGGACGCTTCGCGGATGACGAGGAACGAGCCGCGGACATTGACGCCCATCACCTCCTCGAACTGGGCGACGGAGCAATCGAACACCGGTCCGCCACCGAGAATGCCGGCGCAGGCGACGGCGGCATCCACCGGACCCAGCTCACGCGCCGTGGCCGCGAATGCATCGGCGACGACCTTCTCATCGCCGGCGTCGCCCTCGAAGGCGAGCGCCTTCCGCCCGAGCTTGCGGATGCGTTCGGCGGTCGCCGCGGCGGCGCCCGGCGTCCAGTCGAGAACCGCAACGTTGGCGCCGAGGTCGGCGAAGGTCAGGGCCGTCTCGAGGCCAATGCCGGAACCGCCGCCGGTGACGAAGGCGGTCATGCCCTTGAACGAGAGGCCTGGAAAATCCGCGCGCGTGTTCATGTGCGAGAGCCTCCCTTGATGGCGCCCTTGTAGACCGGCGCACCGCCGCCCGGGACCCGCAGCTTCCAGAGCTGCCCGGCGTAGGAGGGCTCGGTGCTGGCGGCAAGGACCGCCGCGTCCGTGACCCACAACGTCTCGCCGTCGAAGGCGCAGTTGGTCGGCGCGCCGCCGACATCGATGAACCCGTCCGGCGTGCCGTCGGGCCGGAGCACATGGATCCCCTTGCCGACGAGGTCGGTCACGTAGAGCCGCCCGTCGGCGCCGATCTTCATGCCGTCGGGGAGGGGGTTGTCGCCGGGAAGGCGGCCGAGGTCTTCGCGCGTGCCGTCGGGACGCTGGCGACCGACGCGGCCGGTATAGGACTCGTCCCAGACGATAGAGCCGTCGGCCTCGACGACCACGCCGTTGGGGAATGTCGGCTTGTCGAAGCGCACGGCGACGACCGCCGTGCCGTCGGGCTTCAGCCGGTGGATGTAGCTGGGGTCCGGGCTGGCCGGGTTGTAGGTGCCCGGATCGGTGAAGACGAGCGAGCCGTCCGGCGCGAAGACGAGATCGTTCGGGCCGTTCAGCTTGATGCCCTCGACCTCGGTGAGGAGGATCTCGAACTTGCCACCCTCCGTCACCCGCTGGATAGAGGGCGCGACCATTTCCGCGGCGCGCCACGGCCCGACCGTGCCGCCGTTCTGGCAGACATAGAGACCGTCGGCGCCAAGGACCGAGGAGTTCGGTGCGCCGGCCGTGTAGGCGTATTTTCGCGCCTTGCCGTCCTTGCCGACGATGGTGAGCTGGCTGCGGTAGCTCTCGACGAACACGACACTTCCGTCAGGCAGGACAGTCGGTCCCTCGGGCCAGCCGAGATTGGTGGTGACGAGATCCGGCTTGCCTGCGGCGACGCTCATTTGACGGCTCCGACGGTAAGTCCGCGCACGATGTAGCGCTGGACGACGAGCGAGAAGATGAGAATGGGGATGACGGTGACTACGCCAACGGCGGCGGCAATGTTCCAGTCGATCGGGCGCTGGGCGCTGACGAGAGTGGCGGCGCCGAGGGAGATTGTCTGGTAGTCGCGCGAGTCGATGACGTAGAGGGCGACGAGGAATTCGTTCCAGATGAAGATCGCGCCGAACAGCGCGGCGGTCACCATTCCGGGCCGGACCAGGGGCAGCATGACCCGCCACAGGATGCCGACGCGGCTGCAGCCATCGACCAGCGCCGCCTCATCGATCTCGCGCGGAATCTCGTCGAAGAAGCCGATCATGATCCAGACGACAAGCGGCAGGGAGAAGGCGACGTAAGGCAGGATCAGGCCGGGATAAGAATCCTGCAGGCCGATTGCCTTGACCATCAGGAAGAGCGGGATGGCGACAGCGATCGGCGGCATGAACCGGAGGCTGAGGATCCAACTGGCGAGGCCCTCGCTGCCGCGGAACCGAAGGCGCGAGAAGGCATAGGCGGCGGGGGTGCCGATGATGACGGCGATGATCGTCGCCGCGCCGACGACGATGACGGAGTTTGTGACGAAGTCGAGCATGCCCTGATCGTAGAGCACCTCCTTGTAGTTCTTGACGATCTGCGCCCAGTTGAAGTTCAGCGACGGCGGAACCTGCGCCACGATCTCGATGCGCCGCTTGGTGGAAAGCACCGCCAAATAGAGGAACGGCGCCGCGCCGACGATCCCGAGGAAGATCAGAAAGAGATAGGCGACGACACGACCGGGCTTGATCTTCATTGTGTCGCGTGCCCCGGGCGGAGCTGCACATAGCGCAACAGCACCGTCGTTCCGACGACAAGAATGACCAGCATCATGTATGCGACGGCGGCGGCGTAACCGTAGTTCTGGAACTGGAAGCCGTTCTGGAACGAGAAGAAGGCGAGGGTCGTTGTCGTGCGCGCCGGACCGCCGTAGGAGAGGCCGTAGATGAGGTCGAAGGAGCGGAACGCGTCGACCGCCCGGAAGACGGCGGCGAAGACGATGGCCGGCATCAGCATCGGCAGGGTGATGTAGCGGAAGGTCGTGAACGGTCCGGCGCCTTCGACCTGCGCCGCCTCGAAGACGTCTTGCGGCAGCGCCTGCAGCCGGGCGAAGACGATGATGAGGACGAAGGGCGTCCACTGCCAGACATCGACGATGATCAGCGTCGGCATGGCCCATTCCGTAGTGCCGAGCCAGTTAGGCGGCTCAATGCCGAACTGCAGGATGACCCAGTTGACGAGGCCCCAGTCGGGGTTGAGGAGGGCACGCCACATGACGCCGACGATGATCGGGGTCAGCAGCGTCGGCAGGACAAGGATGCCGCGGACGATCCAGGAGCCCCTGAGGTGGAGATTGAAGAACGCCGCGAGGGCCGTGCCAAGGATCACCTGCAAGGCGACGCTGGCCACGACCATGATCACGCTGTTCTTGGTCGCGTTCCAGAAGAACGGGTCGAGGATCAGGTCGCGATAGTTGCGAAGGCCGATCCAGTTGCCGGTGGCACCGGCGGCCGTCAGGTCCGTGAAGGACAGGCGGAGGCTGTAGAAGAGCGGATAGATCGCGAAGGCGAGGAGGTAGAGGATACAAGGGCCAAGGAGCAGCCACGTGGCTGCTCCCTGGCTGTCAAAGAAGCCGACGCCGGTTGCCCGGCGCCCGGCCAAAGTTCCAGTGGTCATACCGTCTCTCTCGGCGGTTGATGCCTCCGGCTTTCTAGGTCAGATGACCGGCCTTGCGCAGGATGTCTTCCCACTGCTTCTGCACGTTGGCGCAGGCCGTCTTGGCATCCTGACCGCCGATGAGCGCCTTGTTGAACTCGACGTTCATGGTGTCGTTCAGCTGGAAGAACTCGGGGATGCGCGAGGTCGGAATGATCTCCGCAGTCTCGGCCGCCTTGAGGGCGTTCGGCAGGTACGGGAACTCCTTGACGAGCTCCGGATCGGTGTAGGCCGAGGAGCGGCTGGCGTCGATCTGGTACTTCTTGACCTCGTAGTTGTTGAAGGCCTTGCTGGTCATCCATGTCAGGGCGAGCCAGGCGGCGTCCTTCTTGGCGGGATCGACGTTCTTCGGAATGCCCACACCCCAGCCGCCCTGGATGGCGCGCGGCGTCTGACCGGCAGCCGCCGGCACCGCGGCGGTTCCGGTCTTGTCGGCCACCATCGAGTTCTCCTTGTCGAAGACCGGCCCGGCAATCGTCGACCAGAAGATCATCTGGGCGATCTTGCCGGTCGAGAATCCGTCGACGTTCTGGGCGAAGCCGTAGGTGGTGACGTTCTTCGGAGCATAGGGGAGCACGTCGATGAGCATCTGCAGGGCGCCGATGCCTTCCGGCGAGTCGACGTTCGGCTTGAAGTCCTTGGTTGCCGGATCGCCGCTCATCAGCTTGCCGCCGGTCGTGATGAAGCGCGTGTACCAGTCGACCGTGGCGAGGGAGAAGTCGTTGGCGCCGATGAAGCTGCAGCCGGCGACGTCGTCGCTGTTGAGCTTCGCCGCGGTCTCCTTGAACTCATCCCAGGTGGTGGCAGGCTTGAGGCCGGCCGCGTCGAACAGGTCCTTGCGATAGAAATAGATCACCGAGCCCGAGTGCAGGCCGGGAATGCCGTAAACGTCGGAGCCTTTGCCGACGCTCATCGACTTCATGTCGAAGATGCCGACATTGGCCATAGCCGGGGGCAGGAAATCCTTGACGTCCCAGTCGGGCGGCGTCTGGTTCGGATCGTCGATGTAAGCGTTGAGCTGCGAGAAATATCCGCCGCCGACCTGTTGGGTGGTCAGGAAGCCGAGATACTCGATGATCTCGAACGACGACTGCGGCGCCTTCAGGTTCTGCAGAGTCTTCTCGATGAGTGGCCCCAGCGCCGGCGAGGTGATCTCGAGCGTCATGCCCGTCTCGGCCTCGAACTGCGGCAACATATCGGCGAGCGCGCGATGGTCGTTCTCGTCGCCGGTCACCAGAATGCTGATTTTGGTGCCGGCGAACTTCTTCGGGTCGAAGGCCGCGAAGGCTGGCGAGAACGCCGATGACCCGATGAGGCTGCCGGCGGCGGTGGCGCCGAGCGCGGCAGCACCCTGGAGCAGGTGACGGCGGTTGAGGCCACCCTGCGACGGCTTCGTCCTAAACTTGTCGGTCTCTTTCATGATTCCTCCCATTTTGGCTGGAATTTGCCGACGTAGCCGTCGACTTTTGTTGGCAGAAAACGCTACTACCCGGATAGTAAGAAATCAAGCAGTCTGCGGGGTCAATCGT
>JBDTLN010000220.1:0-4766 GCA_039934795.1 Bauldia sp.
CGGCGCTGCTCCTCGACGAGCCGATCTCGCACCTCGACGCACAGCTCCGCCATCGCCTGCGGGCCGACATCAAGCGCCGCCTCAATCAGGGCAGTGCGCCGGTCATCTGGTGCACGCCCGACGGTCTCGAAGCCCTGTCGGTCGGCGACCGCGTCGTGGTCCTGATCGACGGCCATGTCGAGCAGGTCGGCACCCCTGACGACATCTGGCTGACGCCGCGCACGACCCGTGTCGCGCGGCTGATCGGCGATCCACCGATGAACCTCCTTTCGGGCACAGTTACGGCGCAGAGTGGAAGCGCGGCGGTGGCAACCGCCAATGTCAGCATCCCGCTCGACGCCGCCGCCGCCAGGCGGGTCAAGGCCGGCATGGCGATCACCATCGGCGTGCGCGCCGACTCCCTTGATCTGGCTCCGGCCGGGGAGGCCGGGACGATCGAAGCCGAGATCTATGCGGTAGAGCCATTCGGCAAGTGGGCGATCGTTACCGCCCGGCTTGCCGGCGAACTGGTGAAGCTGAAGGTCCACGACCTGCCGCATCTGGCGCCGGGCGCGGCCGTCGGCCTCAGGGTTCGCAATGCCGAGTGGAGACTTTT
Organism: Bauldia sp.; assembly: GCA_039934795.1. Taxonomy (GTDB): domain Bacteria; phylum Pseudomonadota; class Alphaproteobacteria; order Rhizobiales; family Kaistiaceae; genus CAMCWB01. Next base: position 596 of record JBDTLN010000220.1, read on the forward strand.
TGACGGAGCAACAGGAGTGGCACTGCCGGAAAACTGAGGGTTCCGGCGCGGCCTAACCAACAAGGAGAGACAGATGACAGCGTGGTCAAGGCATACCCTGAAAGGGGCATTGATAGGAGCCGCAGCGATCGCTCTTTCGGTCGGCTCGGCGGGCGCGGCGGACTGGTCCTTCGCGGACGCGGCCAAGCCCTACGCCGGGCAAACCATCCGCGTGCTCGACGAAATCACACCGTTGCAGGAGACGCTTTCCAAGATCGTTCCCGACTTCGAGAAGGAGACCGGGATCAAGGTCGAGTGGGAGCTGCTCAACCACTTCGAGGTGATCAACAAGGGCCAGGCCGACTTCCTGTCCGGCCGCGGCCACTATGACGCGGTGATGATGCACGGCTTCCAGCTCGGCCCGATGCTCGCCGCCGACACCATCCGGCCGATCGACGACCTCATCGCCAACCCGGCGCTGGTCGACCCCAATCTCGACATTTCGGACTTCATCCAGTCGACCTACAAGACCACCGCCTTCTCCGGCGGCAAGCAGTACGGCTTCATCAACTGGAACTACAATCAGGTCTACTGGGCGCGCGCCGACCTGCTCAACAATCCGGACGAGCAGAAGGCGTTCAAGGCCAAGTACGGCTACGACCTGGCGCCGGCCAAGACGCTCGAAGAGATGCGCGACATCGCCGAGTTCTTCACCCGCAAGAAGGGCGAGATGCTCGCCGGCAAGCCGCTGGAGAGCGACTTCTACGGAATCGTGCTGGAAGGCATCAAGGGCGGCACGACCTTCACCAGCATGTGGCGCAACTTCATCCAGAACTACGGCGGCGACGTCGTCGACAAGGACGGCAAGCCGTCGATCGATACGCCAGAGGCGATCAAGGGCATCAAGGCCTGGGCCGACCTGTGGAAGTTCGGACCTCCCGGCATGGCCGAGTACTCGCTGGTCGACGTGCCGACCGTCATGGGTAACGGCATCGCTGCCCAGACCATCGCGTGGAGCGACTTCGTCCTCGGCATCGACAAGCCGGGCGCCTCGCCGCTCGCCGGCCAGTTCGTCTATGCCCCGGTGCCTCTCGCCAAGGGCATGACAGTCCGCCACACCGAGGCGGAGCCGTCGGTCACGGTCATCGCCAAGACCAGCAAGAGCCCGGAGGCGACCTTCCTGTTCCTCGAGTGGCTTGTGACGAAGAAGCAGCAGGACGCGCTGATCGCGCTCGGCGAAGGCGGCGTGCCGATCCGCGAGACTTCGTGGGCCTTGCCGGTCATGCAGGGTGGAGCCCTCTCCAGCCTGTTCGTGGCGATGAAGGAGTCGATCGCGAGCTCGGAAGCCAAGCCGAAGATGCCGAAGTACTATGAGCTCTTCGACATGTGGAACGGCATCGCGCAGGACATCGGCCTCGGCACGATGTCGGCCGAGGACGGCGCCAAGAAGATGCAAGCGGAAATGCTGAAGATTTGCGAGAAGTGCCTGCTCTAGGCGAGACTAAGGGCCCGCCCGCCTGACGCGGGCGGGCCTTTTTCATTGGGACGGTACGGAGTTAAGCGCCTTGGCCACGACCCTCGGCACTGAAATCGTCGGAGCCAAGACGAAGGCGAAGCCGAAGGCCCGCGAGGGCTGGTGGTATCCCTATCTCTTGATCGCGCCGACGATGATCACGCTGACGATCGTGGCGCTGATCCCGTTCATCTACGCGGTCTGGCTGAGCTTCCATGAGGCCAATTTCGGCCGCGTCGGCGGGCTTACCGGCTTCGAGAACTACGCCAAGCTGCTGACCGACGACCGCTTCTGGGGGGCGATCGGAATCACGCTGATCTTCGTCCTCATTGCGGTGCCCATCGAATTCATGCTCGGCCTCGTCGGCGCGCTGATCCTCAACCGCCGGATCGTCGGCCGCGGCATCATCGTGCCGCTCCTCTTCATCCCGACCATGATGGCGCCGATCGTCGTCGGGCTCCTGTGGAAGATCATGCTCGCCGGATCGTGGGGCCTGTTGTCCTACAACGTCATCGAGCGCTTCGGCATCCTCAAGGAAACCTCGATCTTCGCCTCGCCGAACCTGGCGCTCTATGCCCTCGTCTTCATCGATGTCTGGCAGTGGACGCCGTTCATGATGCTGGCCTTCTTCGCCGGCCTCCAGGCGCTGCCGGTCAACCCGTTTCGCGCCGCTGCGGTCGATGGGGCGACGCCGGTGCAGACTTTTTTCCGCGTCACCCTGCCGATGATGGCACCGCTCCTCGCGGTGATCGGGCTCCTCCGGCTGATCGACGCCTTCAAGGTCTTCGATTCCGTCTTCATCCTCACCGCCGGTGGGCCGGGGCGGGCGACGGAAACGCTGAACATCCTCGCCTACAAGATGACCTTCGAGTTCTGGAACATCGGCGAGGCTTCGGCGCTGGCGGTCCTCGTCTGGATCGCGTTCTTCCTCTTCTGCAACGCCTTCTACCAAATCGCCAAAAAGAAATTGAATGCGTTCTAAGCCATGAGCCTCGCCACATCCGAGACCCGCCCGAGCTACGTCTGGAGCGTCCTCGTCCTCGTCTATGCGGTGACCATCCTCTTCCCGGTCATCTGGCTGGCGACGATGATGTTCAAGCCGAACGACGCGATGTTCGCGCGGCCGACGCAGTGGCTGTTCACGCCGACGCTGGAGCATTTCCGCTACGTCATCGAGCAGGGCTTCCAGTGGAGCCTGTTGACCTCGTTCATCGTCTCGGCGCTGTCGACGATCCTCGTCGTCATCATCGGCACGCCGGCGGCCTACGCCTTCGCCCGCTTCGAGATGAAGCGGCGCGACGACCTCTTCCTCTTCATCCTCGGCACGCGCATGGCGCCGCCGGTTTGCCTGGTGATCCCGTTCTACCTGATCTACTCGCAGCTCGGCATTCTCGACACCTATCTCGGGCTGATCCTTGCCTACATGACGTTCAACCTCTCCTTCTACGTCTGGGTGCTGCGGAGCTTCTGCCGCGACCTGCCGGCGGAGCTGGAGGAGGCGGCGGCGCTGGAAGGCTGGTCGCGCTGGCAGATCTTCCGCCGGGTGGTGTTCCCGCTGCTCCGTAACGGCATTGTCGCCACGTCGGTACTCTGTTTCATCTTCGCGTGGAACGAGTTCCTGTTCGCCTTCATGCTCACCGGCTCGGACGTGAAGACCCTGCCGGTCGCCATCCCGACGCTGATCACCGCGCAGGGCGTGCGCTGGGGCGAGATGGCGGTGGTCGGCATGGTGGCGCTGGTCCCGGTGCTCCTCGTCGTCTTTTTCCTGCAACGCCATATCGTTCGCGGCCTGACGCTCGGTGCCGTCAAGGGCTGAGCGGGAGCCGGGAAGGGGAGGGACGCCGAATGGCGCATCATCATCTGGAGGCCGGGCCAAAGACCGTCGCTTGGGGCTTCTTCGACGCGGCGCTGCCGCCGGTACTCCGCATCCGCTCCGGCGACACCGTGACGATCGACACGATATCCGGCGAGCCGGCCGACATGCCGGACCCGGCCCTCGGCTTCGGCATCGTTGCCGGGCACCGGGAAGTGCACGATGCCAACCCGGTGCCGGGGATCGGGCCGCATTTCCTCACCGGCCCGATTTTCGTCGAAGGCGCCGAGCCGGGCGACGTGCTGGAAGTGCGCCTCCTCGAAATCGGCCTCGCTCAGGATTGGGGCTGGAACCTCCAGCAGCCGCTCCTCGGGACGCTGCCGGAGGATTTCCCCGAACTTCGGCGGCTGCATATCCCGCTCGATGTCAGGCGCATGACGGCGCGGATGCCCTGGGGCATGGACCTGCCGCTGAGGCCTTTCTTCGGCGCCATCGGCGTGGCGCCGCCGCCGGCGTGGGGACGGCTCACCTCGATCATCCCGCGCGAGTTCGGCGGTAACATCGACAACAAGGAGCTGGTCGCGGGGGCGACGCTCTACCTGCCGGTGTTCAACAAGGGCGCGCTGCTTTCGCTGGGGGATGGCCACGGCGTCCAGGGCGATGGTGAGGTGTGCCTGACCGCCATCGAGACGGCGCTCACCGGCAAGATCGAAGTGCACGTCCGGAAGGATTTCTCGCTGAAGCGACCTCGGGCCGAGACGCCGGTCACCTGGATCACCATGGGGTTCGATACGGACCTCGACGACGCGGAGAAGCTGGCGCTCCGCGACATGATCGCGCTGATTGGCGACCTCTCGGGGCTGTCG
>JBDTLN010000221.1:0-4766 GCA_039934795.1 Bauldia sp.
GAGGCGCTCGGGCACGTTCTCCTGGACATGGGCGACGCCGGCGACGGCGGCGGCGAGGTCGGCCTCCGGATGAATGAGCGACAGGATCTCGGTTGGCTTGCGGCCCTGGAGAAGGTCGCCGCGCTCGAGGTCGGGGAGGACGGAGCGGACGAAGTCGATGGCCCGCGCCGGCGCCGCCTTGTCCTCGTCCCACAGCGCCTCGTCGAGGCCGCCGCGGGCGAAGGCGATCGCCCAGGCCCTGCCGACAAAACCGGATCCGACGACTGCGATGCGCGCCATGACTTCCTCAGAGGGTTTCGATGTTGCCGTCGACGGGCAGCGACTGGCCGGAGATGTTGGCGCCGGCCGAGGAGAGGAGGAAGGCGATGGCCGAGGCGATGTCGGCCCCGTCCACCATGCGGCGCATCGATACCTTTTCGAGGTATTGCGCCTCCATCTCGGCGTGGCTGATGCCGAGCTGCTTGGCCCGCGAGGCGATGACCCCGAACATGCGGTCGCCGCGGACGATCCCCGGCATGATGGCGTTGACCCGGATGTTGTGCGGCCCGAGCTCCTTGGCGAGGCTCTCGGTGAGGCCGACGACGCCGTATTTGGCGGCGGCGTAGGGCGTGCGGAAGGCGTAGCCGTAGCGGCCGGCCGCCGACGACAGGTTGACGATCGAGCCGCCACCGGCCGCCTTCAGCATCGGCACGGCGCGGCGGGCGCAGAGGAACTGGCCGGTGAGGCAGACGGCCAGGCACCGGTTCCAGTCGGCGAGGGAAAGATCCTCGATGCCGCCGGTCGGCCCGGCGATGCCGGCATTGTTGATGAGCGCATCGAGGCCGCCGAGATCGACGCGGACCGTCTCGAACAGCGCATCGACCGCCGCCTCGTCGGCGACGTCGGCCTTGATGGCGGTGGTCGCGGGATGCGCCGCCATGAAGGCGGCAAGCGCCTTTTCATCGACATCGCAGACCACGACGCGGGCGCCATGCAGGAGGAGGCGCTCGGCTGTGGCGAGGCCAATGCCGCCGGCGCCGGCGGTGATGAGAACACGCTGGCCGGCAAGGCCGGCGGCAAGGTCGGGGGAGAGGGTCATGGGTGGCTTCTTCGGCTGACGGGGATGAGCGCGAACGGCTAGCCACGTTCAAGCGCAAGGCCGGCACCGGCGCAAGGGCATCGTTTCGCGGAGGCGCGGCGCGCCGTTGTTCTCCGGCGCGGGAGGCCTATCCGTCAAGCGGCCTCGTCGGCCCGGCAGGGCTCGACCTCGACGGTGACGTGGCTGAGGCCCGCGATGCCGGCGAGCTTTTGCTTGTAAGCGGCCGGAGGCATCGGGTGGTCCGAGACGATCGACACCACGGCGGCGCGATGACCGGGGCCGACTTGCCAGAGATGCAGGTCGGCGACGCGGTCGCCGCCGGCTTCGAGGCGCTGGCGCAGCGCCGCGAGGAGCGCCGGGTCGGGAACGATGTCGAGGAGCACGCGACCGGAATCGCGAATGAGGCCAAGCGACCAGACCGCGATCACACAAGCGCCAACGAGGCCGACCAAGGCATCGATCCACGGGAAATCGAATGCCATCGCCGCCAGCAGGCCGCCGATGGCGAGGACCGAGGTTGCCGCGTCGGCCAGCACATGCAGATAGGCGGACCGCAGATTGTGGTCGCGATTGCCGTGGTGATGGTGGCCAGCGTGCCCGTGGTCGTTGTGGTCGCGACCGTGGGCGTCGTGGCTACGGTCCCTCAGCAGCCATGCGGAGATGACGTTGACGGCGAGCCCCAGTGCAGCGACGGCGATGGCCTCGCCATAGGCGACCGGGACCGGCGCGGCGAGACGGGCCAGGCTCTCGTAGCCGATCAGCAAGGCGACGATGCCGAGGACCACGGCGCTGGCGAAGCCGGCCAGTTCGCCGAGCTTGCCGGTGCCGAAGGCATAGCGGGGATCGTGCGCGTGGCGGCGGGCGTAGAGATAGGCCAGCGCGGAAATCGCCAGAGCCGCGGCATGGGTCGACATGTGCCAGCCATCGGCGAGAAGGGCCATCGAGCCGAACAGCACCCCACCGACGATCTCGGCAACCATCATTGCCGCCGTCAGAGCGACGACCACCCAGGTCCGCCGCTCGTTGCGCCCGTGATGCGCACCGAGGAAGACGTGCTGGTGAGTCCAGGGGGCGATGGATTCGGTGTGCATGGCCTGCGGTCCTCTGCGTTACCCGCGATATAGTGCCGATCGACCGGTCGCGCACCCCGCCCGGCCTACAGCGACTCCGGGATCGGTTCCCACTCCGTCGCGGTGCGGCGGAACTGGGGGATGTGGGCGAGGCTTGTCACCAGCGCGGCGTCGGGGCCGAGGACGCTCCGCCAGGCATGGGCCTCGGTGAGGACGACGCCAATGCCGGCGATTTTGGCGCCGGCGGCGCGGACGAGTTTGAGCGAGCCGCGGAGGCTGCCGCCGATGGCGACGACATCGTCGACGACGACGATGCGCCCGCCGCGGATCAGCGGCTCGGCGGCGCGGTCGAGGAGGAGGCGCTGCTCGCCCTTCGAGGTGATCGAGACGATCGTCTCGGCGCGGGCATCGGCGAGATGCAGCTTCGGCGATTTCTGGAGGATGACGTAGCGGTCGAGGCCGAGATGGCGGCTGACCTCGATGGCGATCGGAATGCCGAGGGTGGCGGCGCCGACGACCATCTCGGGACGGAGCGGCCGCAGGCGTTCGGCGAGCGCCCTGCCGACATGCTCGCCGAAGCGGACGCCAAGGTCGATCACCATCATCAGCGAGATGGCGAAGTCCGGGCGGATCGGGACGATGGGCAGGTCGAGGCGATAGCCGGCGACATCGACGGGCCAGCGCTGGAGAGAGTCCTGATGGCTCAAAGGAATGCCCCGATCTCTTGACGTGAGGATAATGAAACGAAGTCCGGCGTGGTGTAAGTGCGGCCTGAATTCGTGCCCGGCCTAAACCGTTTTTGCGGAGGGCAGGGTTTTCCGCGCGGCGCCTGAAGGCCTGAGGCTGCTAGGCGCCATATGGTGCCTCGCACAATAACTGGATGCTTGCCGCGGCGAGGTTGACAAGGCTTATCCTTTTGTTCTTAAATCGTTTTATGCTGTTGGGAGGCGGCATAGTCTCCGGTCCTTTGCGGGAAGCGGCGCGTCGCGACCCTCGTCGTTGCGAGCAGCAGCCAAAGCGGCCTCGCCGCACCGACCCGGAACGTCTCCAAGAAGAGCCTCGAAGAATGATCCGTCGAAGGATCGCGACTGCCCAAGGAGCCGCAACAAAAAGCGGCTCGTAACCCAAGGAGGAGTCCTGAAAATGATGAAAGCACTCATGCCGGCTTCGGCCGCGCTCGCTCTGGCGCTCTCGATGTCCGCTGCAAGCGCCAAGGACCTGACCTATGTCGGCGCCACGCTCGGCCCGCTCGGCAACCCCTTCTACGTCGCCCTTGCCAAGGGCATTGAGGGCGAAGTCAAGAAGCTGGCGCCGAACGCCAGGGTCAACATCGTCTCGCACGACTACGACCTCAACAAGGAGGTCACCGCCATCGAGACGATGATCGCCGATGGCGCGCAGCTCATCCTCGTCAACGCCGCCGACTCCGAGGCGATCGCCCCGACCGTGAAGAAGGCGCTCGACGCCGGCGTCACGGTGATCGGCGTCGATGCCGGCGCCAAGGGCGCGCTGGTCAACCTTACGGTGGATCATACCGCCGCCGGCCGCGTCGCCTGCCAGTACCTGGCCGATTATCTCAAGCACAAGGGCAACATCGTCATCATCGACAGCGTGCCGATGGTGGCGATCCAGCAGCGCGTCGACGGCTGCAAGGAAGCCATCGCCCAGTATCCGGACATGGCTGTGATCTCCGCCGACCAGCGCGGCGACGGCTCGCGCGACTCGGGCCTCAAGGTCATGCAGACCCTGTTCACGCGCTTCCCCGACATCGCCGGCGTGTTCTCGATCAACGACCAGATGGCGATGGGCGCCGACCTTGCCGCCAAGCAGCTTGGCCGCAAAGTGGCGATCACCGGCATCGACGGCTCGCCGGAAGCGGAAGCGGCGCTGAAGGATCCGGATGGCAATTTCGTCGGCTCGGCGGCGCAGTCGCCGTTCAATGTCGGCGCGCAGGCCGTCCAGGTCGGCTTCAAGGTGTTCAATGGCGAGAAGCCCGAAGCGCCGGTGATTCTGATCACCCCGACCATCGTCAATCGCGATAATATCAAGGACTACATGGGCTGGACGGCCAACTAGGCCGCCAATCCTCAAAAGCCAGGGCGCATCGCGCGGCGTCAATGCCGCGCGATGTCGTCAAGTGCCGGGTGGATGGCGCGCGCGATGACCGATGACCGCCAGACGATGACAGCGGAGCGCGCCGCGGCCGACGCCGCGCCGCTTCTCGAGATGCGGCATATCTCAAAACACTTTGCCGGCGTTCGCGCGCTGGTCGATGCGCACCTTTCCGTCGTCGCCGGCGAGGTGCATGCGGTGATGGGCGAGAACGGCGCCGGCAAGTCGACGCTGATCAAGATTCTCGCCGGGGCCTATGCTGCCGACCAGGGCCAGGTCTTCATCGCCGGCAAGCCGGTCCGGCTGAATTCGCCAACCGCGGCGATGGCGATGGGCATTGCGGTCATCTACCAGGAACTGAGCCTCAGCCCGAACCTGACCGTCGCCGAGAACATTTATCTCGGCCGCGAGATCAGGAGGGGCCTGTCCGCCGACCGCAAGGCCATGGAGGCCCGCTGCGGCGGCATTCTCGAAAGCCTTGGCGCCGCTTTTTCTTCGGCCGATTT
>JBDTLN010000222.1:0-4739 GCA_039934795.1 Bauldia sp.
ATAGACGTCGGAGAAATCGAGCCGCGCCCGCGCTTCGGCGGTGACGGCGATGCCGGCCAGGACGGCATCCGCGGTCTTGTTGGCGAGGGTCTCGACGAGATTGTCCCACGGCCGGGCCTGAATGGTGCAGCGAATCTCGAGTTCGGCGCAGATGGCGCGCGCCAGATCGACGTTGAAGCCAATGAGATGGCCGTCGGCGTCGAGAAAATTGAAAGGCGGGAAATCGTCGGTGGTGACGAAACGGATGACCGGCACGGCACCTGCCGGCGGCCGCTCCAGCCGACGCTTGGGGTCCCAGAAATTGGGGACGACGATACTCGCGCCGGCTTCGGCGGCGACCAGCGTCTGGTGGCCTGGACACAGCATGAGCACCAAGATTGCCGCAATCAGCGATTGAATCCGCTGTGCAACCCGTGGCGATCTGCGCGAATACCTAGAAAAAAACATGCAACTGCGCGTGAAAGTGGCGAATCCGGCTTCACCATATCGGTGTTTCGTGGCGAATATAGACAAGTTGGCGCGGCAAGTCCGTGGCAAGCGGCGCCGGGGGGAAGGCGATGGCGAGGCGGGACCGGGGCGGTCGGCCGGGCCGGGCCGCGACCGACGAGGAGTCGGTCTACGCGGCGCGCGCTGCCATGCTCGGATTGCCGTTCGCCGCGACCGTGCGCCTCGGGCGGCGCGGACGCGTTGCGCCGCATCCGCGGGCCATCGCCGAAGGCACGTTCGCGCTGGCGCGCGGCGCAAGCCGCGCCGCCTACCTCGCGCCGACGGCCGAGAGCCTGCCGGCCATCGCCGAATGGCTGGCGACCTACCCGGGCGAGGCTCACCGCCTGCGCGTATCAACGCCGACGGCGATCCGCACAGCCTTGCGGGAGTTCGGTGCGCCGGCCTTTCTTGCCGCGGCGGTCGGCCGGCTGCTTCGCCATCGGCCGGACCTCTCCGCGTGCCGCGTTGCAACCGCCGGGCAGGTGGCTCTCGGGATCGCTGCGCTGGCGTTGGTCGCCGCGGCCCTCGTCGTGCTGCCGACGACGACACTCTTCCTCATCAACCTTGTCGCCGCACTCTTCTTCTTCGGCGTCACGACGCTTCGTTTCATCGCCGCACGGCGCGTAGCGGTCCGGCGCGCCGGCACCCTGACGCCGCGGCTTTCGAGCGACTATTCACGCCTGCCTGTCTACACGGTGCTGGTGCCGCTCTATGGCGAGGCGGTGATGGTCGAGCAACTGGTTGCGGCACTCGACCGGCTCGACTGGCCACGCGACCGGCTCGATATCAAGATTATCGTCGAGGAAGACGACGACGAAACGCGGGCGCGCGTCGCACGAGTCGTCGGCGGTCCGCCCTATGAGATCGTTGTCGTTCCGGCCGCCGCGCCTCGCACCAAGCCGAAGGCGTTGACCTATGCCCTGCCCTTCGCCCGCGGCGAGTTGCTGACGATCTACGACGCCGAGGACCGGCCGCATCCGCGGCAGCTCCGCGAAGCCCATGCCGTATTCGCCGAGGCCGGGCCCCGGCTGGCATGCCTGCAGGCGCCGATCGTCATCGACAACCGGGATGGAAGCCTTATCGCGCGGCTCTTCTCGATTGAGTATTCGGCGTTGTTCGACGGGCTTCTGCCGGCGCTGGCCGACCTTGGCCTACCGATTCCGCTGGGCGGCACGTCCAACCATTTCCGCACGACCGCCCTTGAAAATGTCGGCGGCTGGGATCCGTTCAACGTCACCGAGGATGCCGACCTCGGCATCCGCCTCGCCCGGTTCGGTTACGGCATCGGAATGCTGACTTTGCCGACCTTCGAGGATGCGCCAACCGCCGCTCTTCCCTGGCTTCGGCAACGGACGCGCTGGCTGAAGGGCTGGATGCAAACCTGGCTTGTCCACACCCGCGAGCCCGGACGCCTGATCCGGGAGATCGGTCTGTGGCAATTCCTCGGCTTTGCCCTGATCAGCATCGGCATGGTGATCTCGGCGATCGTTCATCCGATCTACATCGTCTCGTTGATTGTGGTGGCTGCCAACCCGGTGAGCCTGTGGGCCGACAGCGTCGCCGCCTCCCTGGCGCTCGCCATCAACGGGTTCAATCTCGTCGCCGGCTACGTCGCCGCGGCAACTCTGTCGGGACGTACGCTGGCACTCCGGCGACGATCCGGTGACATGGCCGAGCTGGTCTGGCTTCCCGCGTACTGGCTGCTGATGTCGATTGCCGGGTATCGGGCGGTCTTTCAGCTTCTCACCCGCCCGCATCATTGGGACAAGACGCCGCATGCCTTGCGAACGGTTGCCCGGCGCGCCTCCCCGGACGCCGCTCCGAACCGGCGCCCAGCGGGGATGAGGGTAAGCCGAGCGGACGCGCGGTAGCCCGCGGGGGCCGCTCAGCGCTCGGCGCGGCTGAAGACTTCCATCAGTTCATTGACCTTGCGGCGTTGTTCCTCGCGATCGCCACTCGTGATCGCATGCTCGACGCAATGCGCCACGTGGTCCTTCAGCACGGCCTCCTCGATCCGCCGAAGGGCGGCGCGGACAGCGGCGATCTGGGTGACGATATCGATGCAATAGCGATCGTCGGCGACCATGCGGGCGAGGCCGCGGACCTGACCTTCGACGCGGGCCAGCCGCTTGACGGTTGCCGCCTTGGTTTCGGATTGCATTGACGCATCTGGCTCCCGGCCTATATACCCTACAGGGGTATAGTATAGGGTCGGATCGCGAAATGTCCATGCAGACGACGCCGCAGCAAGACAACACGGCCGCGGCCACCGCGCTCGACCCGGTTTGCGGGATGACCGTGACGCTCGGCAAGGGCAAGCCGACCTGCGAGCACGACGGCGTCACCTATCATTTCTGCTCGCAAGGCTGTCGCAGCAAGTTCGCTGCCGCGCCCGAGCAATACCTAAAGGATAAGGGGCAACCCCGCGCCAGCGGGCACGATGATGGTGCGAAGACGCGCATTGCTCACCAGCCGGCGTCAGCGGCGGCCGCGCAGGGGGTGACGCTCTACACCTGCCCGATGCATCCGGAGGTCGTTCGTGACGGGCCCGGCGATTGCCCGATCTGCGGCATGGCGCTGGAGCCAATGATCGCCACCGAGGCCGAGGGGCCCAATCCCGAACTTGTCGACATGACGCGGCGGCTATGGATTGCAGCGCCGCTGGCCGCGATCTTCCTCGTACTCGACATGAGCCAGCATGTCTTCGGCATCGACGTGCTGCCCTTGCTGACACCGGCGCAGCAGCAGGTTCTCCAATTCGCTCTGGCGATTCCGGCAGTGCTGTGGTGCGGATGGCCGTTCTTCGTGCGCGGCTGGCGCTCCCTCGTCAGCGGCCACCTCAACATGTTCACGTTGATCGCAATCGGTACCGGCGCGGCGTTCTGCTATAGCGTCGTCGCGGTGCTGGCGCCCGCTGCCTTTCCGGCGGCGATGCGCGACCATCATGGGCTGGTGCCGCTCTATTTCGAGGCGGCCGCCGTCATCACCGCCCTTGTCATCCTTGGCCAGGTGCTGGAACTGCGGGCGCGCGCGGCGACCGGCGGCGCCATCCGCGCGCTCCTCGACCTTGCGCCGAAGACGGCGCTCCGCATCGCACCCGACGGCACGCCGAGCGAAGTGCCGCTGGCCGGCGTCGCCGTTGGCGACGTGCTCCGCGTCCGCCCCGGCGACAAGGTGCCCATCGACGGCGTTGTCGTCGCCGGTCGCAGTGCGGTCGACGAGTCGCTGCTGACCGGCGAGCCGATGCGGGTGGTGAAATCGGCTGGCGACCGCGCAACCGGCGGGACGGTCAACGGGTCGGGCAGCTTCGATATGAAGGTCGACCGCACGGGGGTGGAGACCACCCTCGCCCGCATCGTCGCCATGGTCGGGGAAGCGCAACGGTCGCGCGCGCCGATCCAGAGCCTCGCCGACAAGGTCTCGTCCTTCTTCGTCCCCGGCGTCATCGGCATCGCGGTCGTCGCTTTCCTGGTCTGGTGGCTGGTCGGTCCGGCGCCGTCCTTCGCCTATGGCCTCGTCGCGGCGGTGAGCGTCCTCATCATCGCCTGTCCGTGCGCCCTCGGGCTCGCGACGCCGATCTCGATCATGGTTGCGACCGGCCGCGGCGCCACCGCCGGCATTCTCGTCCGCAACGCGGCGGCGCTGGAGCGGATGGAGAAGGTCGACACCATCGTCATCGACAAGACCGGTACGCTGACCGAAGGCAAGCCGAAGCTCACCGGGCTGGAAACGGCGCCGGGTATCGACGAGGACACGCTTCTCGCCGCGGCTGCATCACTGGAGGCGGGCAGCGAACATCCGCTCGCCGAAGCGATTATCGGTGCTGCAAAGGAGAGGGCTCTCCGTGTGCCGCCGGCCGCGGATTTCGACGCCGTCGCCGGTCTTGGCGTTCGCGGTTCGGTCGAGGGCAAGCCGGCGCTTCTCGGCAATGCCGCGCTGATGGAGCGGGAAGGCGTCGACATCGCCGGCCTGACGGCGGCCGCCGAACGGCGCCGGGAAGCCGGTGAGACGGTAATGTTCGTCGCCATCGGCGGTAAACCGGCCGGCATTGTCGCGGTGGCCGATCCGGTGCGGCCGACTTCGGCGCGGGCAATCGCGGCCCTTCGCGAACTGGGCATCGAGCCGATCATGGCGACCGGCGACCACCCGGCGACGGCAATGGCTGTGGCCAGGTGGCTTGGCATTGCCGACGTGCGCGCCGGCTTGCTGCCGGAAGACAAGAGCCGGCTCATTGCCGAACTCAAGAAGGCCGG
>JBDTLN010000223.1:0-4712 GCA_039934795.1 Bauldia sp.
AGCCCTTCGAGAACGTGTGGCCGGCCCGCTGCCGCGCGAAGGCGAAGTCACGCGCCGCCGCCCGGTCGAAGAACACGACGGCATCGGCGGCGATGCAGCCGTTCTTGGTGCCGCCGAAAGAGAGCACATCGACGCCGGCGCGCCAGGTGAGGTCCGCCGGAGAGCAGCCGAGCCCGGCAATGGCGTTTGCGATCCGCGCCCCGTCCATATGCACGATGAGCCGCCGCCGCTTCGCCGCCTCTGCAATGGCCGCGACTTCGTTGGGGCCGTAGGCGGTGCCGATCTCCGTCAGGTTGGAGAGGCTGACCGCGACCGGCTGGCCATGATGCGTCGAGCCCTGAGGAAACCGCTCGATCGCCGCGGCGAGACCGTCGGGCGTCAGCTTGCCGCCCGGACCCTCGAGGCCGATGGTCTTCATGCCCCCGGAGAAAAGCTCCGTCGCGCCCGCCTCCTCGGTATGCAGGTGGGCGAGGCGATGGCAGAAGACGATGCCGCCGGGGCGGCTGAACGCTGAAACGCCGAGAGCGTTGGCGGCGGTCCCCGTCGCGACGAAGAACACCGCCACCTCGCGCTCGAAGACCGCGCCGAATTGCGCCTCGGCGGCGCTGGTGAGCGCGTCGCCGCCATAGGCCGGCCCGCCGTTCCGCGCCGCTTCGGCAACCGCCGCCACGATGCGCTCCGAGGCTCCCGACCAATTGTCGCTGGCAAAGATCATCGCCCCTTTTGTATCGGGGCGGCGGAACGTGCAAGCCGATCAGCGCTTCATCGCACGGGCGACGAAATCGTCGATCGCGATCCGGCCGGGGCCGAAGGCGATGATCGTCAAAGCCATCGCCGACCACGGCAGGCCCTCGGTCGGCCAGTTTTCCGGATAGGTGAGGAAAATAATCGCCGTCATGCCGAGCGCGCCGAGTGCGGCGAAGCGCGTCGCGAGGCCAATGACGAGGAGGACGGGGAACACGATCTCGCCGATCGCCGACAGGTGCGCCATCAGCTCCGGATAGGGAAACGGATACGCATTGCCAAAAATGTGAAGCTGGAACTGGTTCTCGAACAGAAACGCAGTCGTTGGCGACAGCGACAGGAACCCGTCCCATTTGGTGAGGCCCGAGCGGTAGAAAGGCACCGCCAGCGCGATCCGCAGGGCCAGCATCGCGAACGACTGCAACCACGCAAGGCCCGTCCGCCACCACGCCGTCGATCCCTGCATCGTCGCCGATGGCTCCATCCCGATTGTCATTGCAGCGCTCCCCCTTCTGCGATTGAGAGGTCGATCACGAGACCCGCGCCGATCAGTCCGGCGAGATTGGCCGCGATGTCGAACTCTCGGGCGGCAGCCAGCCCTGCTGCCGCAGATTGCCCGAGCGGCGCGCCGGCGAACAGCGCGTCGATGAAATCGGCGCCGCCCGGCGGCACTGCCCTGACCTCGACCTCCGCCTCCGGCCGCCCGATCAATGAGTCCTCGGCGAGCGAAAGATCGACCGGTTCGATGACGCCATCGATGGCATTCATGGTCCAGATGGTGCGCGCCGGGTACGGCGACCTCAGGATACGCGCGGAGGGGTGCAGTTTCAGGGTGAGCCGGGGAATCTCGGCCTCGCCGATACGGGCAAAATCGGCCGGGCCGAGTGGTACCGCGTCGGCGGCGTGATACGCCTCGCGCCAGGCCCGCTCGATACGCGCCACATCGGCGAGATAGGGCAGCGATGCGGCCGGCGCGAAGCTGGCGATGAAATCGGCGAATGTCGCGCCGTAGTCGAGCAACACCGGCGACCTCGGCGGCTCGGCGACCACATAGGTCCGCGCCATCGCCTGGAAGAATTCGGCGCCGACGATGCGCCCGACCACCGGGAAAGCCGAGGCGAGCGCATTGGCGAGGCTGACGGAGACATTGTTCCGGTAGACGGCAAAGCGGCGCGGCGCGGGCCCGGCGTCGGGTCCGACGACACCGGCCGGAGGACCGATCGCCGGATTGCGGAGCGCCGCGGCAAAAGCCGCCTGCACCTCACCCAGCGGCCGCATGGCGCCGCCTTCCTGCCGTTGCGAACCCGGCGAGCACCGCATCGGCGCGCTGCGCTTCGGCGAAGAGGACCGGCCAGGCGGGCACGTCATTGTCCCATTCGACCAGCGTCGGCACTGGTCCGGCCCGGCGAAGAGCGTGCTCGTAGAGGCTCCACACCATCGCGTCGATCGGCCGGTCATGAGCATCGATCAGAAGCGGCGCGCCCTTGCCGTCGTCTTCCGGAGCGTAGCCTGCGAGATGGATCTCGCCGACATGCTCGACAGGGAACGCGTCGAGATAGGCGATCGCATCGCTCTGCTGGTTAGTCGCCGAGACGTGGACGTTGTTCACGTCGAGGAGGAGACCACAGCCGGTGCGGCGGACAATCTCCTTCAGAAACTCGATCTCGCTCATCGTGCTTTCGCTGAAGGCGAGATAAGTGGAGGGGTTTTCGAGGAGCATCTGCCGGCCGACCGTCTCCTGAACTTCGTCGATATGATCGGCGACGCATTGGAGCGAGTCGGCGTTGTAGGGGACGGGCAGGAGATCGTTGAAGAAAACCTCGTGGGTCGACCACGCCAGGTGCTCGGAAAAGAGTCCGGGCTGGTAGCGCTCGTTGAGGAGCTTCAGGCGCTTGAGATGGTCGCGATCGAGCGGCCGCGCCGAGCCGATCGACAGGCCGACGCCGTGCAAGGACAGCGGATAGCGGTCGCGAATGGCGCCGAGATAGCGATGCGGCGGACCGCCTGCGCCCATGTAGTTCTCCGCATGAACCTCGAACCAGCCGATATCGGGGGCCTCATCGAGTATCGCGCCGTAGTGTTCCGGCTTCAGGCCAACGCCCGCGCGGATCGGCAGAGGCCGTGCCTCGCGGCGCCGATACGCTCCGTCCATCTCAACTTCTCCTGACGATGCTGAAGGTCGGGCGGGCGGCGATCGGGTCGCCCGCCCCGTTCGTTGCCAGTCGGACTACATCGCCTTGAGCATGCCCATGCCGTTCGGGGTCTTCATCGTCGTGCAGGTGCCCGTCGGGACCAGCTTGAACGAGGCCGGATCGTAGTCGGCCGTCGACAGGCCGGCGCAGGAATGCGCGCCCTCGGCGCAGTCGTTCTGGCCCTTCATCGCGACGCCATAGCACGGCTCGAATTTGCCCGTTCCCATCTTCATCTCGGTCTTGGCCTTGGCCGCGGCCATGTCGGCGGCAGCGGGGGTCACGGCGAAGGAGCCGAGCGCCATGGCGAAGGCGCCGACGAGGGTAGCTGTGGAAAGCGTGTTGGTAATGCTCGACATCGAGTTGTCTCCTCATTCGTGAAAATCGTCACGACCGACATGCGGTCGAGGGCGAACCGGGCCGGCCCACCTCCAATGATTTCGGCGTGACGCGAGGAGCGGTTACAGGATCGTGCCGGGCAGCCGATCACGGTCCCGTGAAGTAGCGACGGACGGTCGCCGCCCGGGGATATTTCATTTGCCCTTGCGCGGCCGCTCGCTGTCGAGGCTGGCCATGCCGTGCGGCGCATAGCGTTCGCCCGCAGCCGCGCCCTTGGGTACGGCCGTTTCGATCTCGGCGAGATCGGCGGCGGAAAGGACGATATCGGCGGCGCCAACGGACTCCTTGAGCTGCGCGAGCCGACGCGCACCGATCACCGGCACAATGTCTTTGCCCTGCGCCAGGACCCAGGCGATGGCGACCTGGGCAACCGTCGCGCTTCTTCTTCCGGCGACCTTCCGCAGCTCCTCGACGAGCCCCAGATTGCGATCGACATTGTCGCCCTGGAAACGCGGCGAATGGCCGCGAAAGTCCCCGGGGGCCGTCGATCCTTTTTGCCAATTGCCGCCTATCAGCCCGCGCGACAGGACGCCGTAGGCGGTGACGCCGATGCCCAGTTTCCGGCACGTGGCGAGGATGCCGTCCTCGACGCCCCGCGAGACGAGCGAATACTCGATCTGCAGGTCGGCGATGGGATGGACGGCAGCCGCCTTGCGGATCGTCTCCGAGCCGACCTCCGACAAGCCGATGTGGCGGACATAGCCCGCCTTCACCATTTCGCCGATCGCGCCGACCGTGTCTTCGATCGGCACCTTCGCGTCGAGCCGCGCCGGGCGATAGATGTCGATGTGATCGACGCCGAGCCGCTGCAGCGAATAGGCAAGGAAGTTCTTCACCGCCGCCGGTCGCGCGTCGTAGCCCTGCCAGCCGCCGGCGGGATCGCGCAATGCCCCGAACTTCACGCTGACGAGATAGCGGTCACGCGGCACGCCCTTGAGCGCCTCGGCGATCAGCATCTCGTTGTGGCCCATGCCGTAGAAATCGCCGGTATCGATGAGGGTGGTGCCCGCATCGAGCGCTGCATGAATCGTGGCGATGCTTTCGGCGCGATCGGAAGGCCCATACATGCCCGACATTCCCATGCAGCCAAGTCCGATGGCCGAAACGCGCGGGCCGGTCGCGCCAAGCTGACGAGTGTCCATGCCTGATTTCCTCTTGTCCGGATTGTCAAAGCCTACGGGCGGGATTATGGGGGTTTGATGGCTGTACGATAATCCGGGTTACCGCGAACAGGCTGTGCGGGAATATGAACGATGTCAAATGCTGATCTTCACGACCTCGACGCCTTCGTTGCCGTCGCCGCGGCCCGCAGCTTCCGCGGCGCGGCCCGGCTGGGAGGCGTCTCGGCCTCGGCTCTCAGCGAAGCGATCCGGCGCCTCG
>JBDTLN010000224.1:0-4690 GCA_039934795.1 Bauldia sp.
CGCTCGCTGACGACCTCGAAGCTGACCTTCTGGCCTTCGTTGAGGCTCGACATCCCGGCGCGCTCGACGGCGGAGATATGAACGAACACGTCCTTACCGCCATCGCTCGGCGAGATGAAGCCGAAGCCCTTCTGAGTATTGAAAAATTTGACCGTGCCTGTGGCCATGGGAGTTCTCCTAGTGGAAACGCAGAATTGCGTCGATTGAGCCGGCGACCATTCGCTCGGCCTGTTCCCGGAATTCAGCGATCCTGGAGTTCCCCGGAGGGTGCCAACAAGACAGGCGAAATCTCGAACGCCGCATACATAGGGTAACGGCGTAAATAAGCAAGTTGTGATGCCACAGGCCCGGCCCGAACGCCTCTCGCTAAAGGACAACCTACGCTATAAGTTCCGCTGCGCGGCGATACATAGGGAGAGATTCGGAATGTGCGAGCGGTGTGATGACATGGTGCCGGGCCGGCGGGCGTTCCTCGGTCTGGCAGCAACGGGCCTGCTGGCCGCAGGACTCGGCGGCTTTGCCGGAAAGGCGTTCGCCGCCGGCGATCCGACGAGCCTGACGCCCGATGAGGCGCTGAAGGCCCTGACCGAAGGCAATGCCCGCTACGTCGCCGAGCCGGAGCTCTGCCGCCTCGATCTTGCCGACCAGCGCGCCTCGGTGGCCAAGCACCAGTCGCCCTGGGCGACGGTGCTCTCCTGCGCCGACAGCCGGGCGCCACCCGAACTGCTCTATGGCGGCGTCGGCGTCGGCGAACTCTTTGTCGCCCGCAACGCCGGCAATCTCGCCGATACCGCGACCATCGGCACCATCGAATACGGCGCCGCGGTGCTCGGCTCGCCACTGGTCGTTGTCCTTGGCCATACCAACTGCGGCGCGGTGAAGGCGGCGTGCGATGTCGTCCTCAAGAACGCCACCTATCCGGGATCCATCGGGCCGATGATCGAGCCGATCGTACCGGCGGCGCTCGCGGTCAAGAAGGAAGCGGGCGACTTCATCCTCAACACGACGAAGGAGAGCGCCCGGCGGACGGCCAATCGCCTGACCAAGTCGAGCCGGCTCATGGCCCGCATGGTCAAGGAAGGCAAGGTCAAGATCCTCGCCGGGATTTACGACCTCGAAACCGGCGCGGTTACCTACCTCGAATAAGGCGATCGCCGGGGCGAACGGAGGGGGGCAGGCTTCGCTTGCCCACCCTACGTTTCACCGAGGGCGAGGCGGCGCGCCTTCTCTTTCTCGATGATCCGCCGGATCTCGGTCTGCTGCTCGGGGGTCAAGGGCGCTGCGTCGTGGCGGACACGGCAGCTTTCCTGGTGGAGGCACTTGCCGTTGCGACGGCAGCCGGCGAGGGGGCAGCGCTCATGGGTGCGCGCCCAGGCCATGATACTGCGGCGAAGGCGCTCGTGGACGGCGTTTCGCTGGGCGGTCCACGCAGCGGCGCGGTCCTCGGGGGTTTCCTTCCTGGTCGTCTTCGGGCGGCTGGATTTCATCGCGGCACACTCCATCGTTCCCGCGAGCGCTGCGCGCTCCGGGTGGTGATCGCGTCTCTCCCAAATCTCGGCCTCGTCCCTCGGCGCCCGGTTCGCGGACTCCAAGGATGAGGGGTGGCGGGCGTTCGAGCGAACGCGAGCCGGGGTAGTCCGTAGAGCGTTCTCCCGAACGCCCGCCGCGGCGTCTTGTCAGCCTCCATCCTCGCGCTCCAGGCGACGCGCCGGGCTTCCGGCTTCTGCGTGCGGCTTGCGCCATGGTCACGCTCCACCATCGACCCTTCTCCGCCCCCGCATTGGCGCGGGGAACGGCGCACATCGCCCTTATGGCCAGCTCCTGGCAGCCGGTCGTAGTGCCGGCGGGCGAGCTTGACGAAAGCCTCCCGGGACGTTCGGGACCGTCGTCCCCTTGCGGCGCGAGGTCGCCCTCGCTGCCGTCGCCCTTTCGCGCGCGTCGCGGGCACCGCACCCCACTCCACCAATGGTCGCCACCGGTTGGCGCCCCTCAATGAGCGAGGATGCGAAGAAGTATGAGGGCGAGGACAGCGGCGGGGATAACTTTTTTGCCGGGCGTGCCGCCGTGGCGATGAAGGCGGCGCTTGGCGCTTACTCGCCGCGGGACTATCCTTGCCGGATCGCAAGGAGGACGCCGCCATGAAATCGAGGCTCGCTCCGTTTGCCTTCGCGCTTTCCGTTCTGATCCTCACCGGGCTCGCCGCTGCCGCGCCGCCGGCGCGTGCCGTCGAGACGCTGCAAAAGGCGGACATGCTGAAACTGCGGCTCGACCTCGCGGCTTTCGCGGCGCGCTCGCGATCGACCGGGCTCGACGCCAGGCTGAAGCCCGGCCAGACGGCGACCCTGAAGCAGCTCGGCGTCGCCTTCGGCAAGACCGGCGACGCGGCGGCGCTGTCGCGCGGCTGGCAACGCTATGTCGCGGTGAACAAGCCGGCGGAGCCCGACGTCAACGCCTTGATCCAGTGGGTGCTTCGCGAGAGCTACCTGCAATCGGCCACGGACCTGAAAGCCCAGGTCGACAAGGTGAAACGCATCAACGCGCAAAAGTCGAAGCTTTCGCGGCCGGCCGGGAAGCCCGGCGACGAGGCCAAACTGGCCAATGTCAGCCTGCAGGACGCAATCCAGAAGCAGCAGCAGATGATGCATACCATCAGTAACGTCTCGAAGCAGATGCACGACTCCGCCATCGCCATCATCCGCAAGATCGGCGGCTGAGCGAGCCGGCAACTATCCGGGCGAGTGGTTGCCGGCCACGGCTTGCCGTATGATGGTGGCTGCGGCGGTTGATGCCCCGGGGGAAGACATGCGCGCCATTCGGTTCCTGTGCCTTGCGGCGACCCTTGCCGTCGCGGCCACGCCGGCGTTCGCCGAGTGGTACGTCGTCATGGGCTCGTTTCCGCAGGGCTCTCCGGAAGTCGACGACCAGCTCTACATGATCGCCAACCAGTGCGACCTGGCGGCGGAGCGCGGCGAGGGTTTCGATCTCGTCGGCATGAACCCCGACGTGACGCTCGTCTTCCTCGGGCCGTATCCGAGCAAGGCGCGGGCAAAGAAGGCCCTGCCGGCGGCGCGCCGCTGCGTTCCGGACGCTTTCGTGAAATCGGCGACGCCGCGGCCCGCCGGCGACCACTGAGGCCGGCGGGTTTCGCGGAGGGCAGTTCGTCGGGGATTTGCCCCTACATGCCGGGGAGCGAGACGTAGTCCATGACGTCGATGGTGGCGCCCTTGATCTGAAGGTGCGGGTGCTTGGCGAAGATTTTCGCCGCGGCATCGGCGGAATCGGCCTCGACGACCGAGAAGCCGGTCACTTCGTTCTTGCTGTCCATCGCGCCGGAGGCGGAAACCGTCTTGGTCTTGCCGAGCGGGGCGCCCATGTCCATGAGCGCCGTCTTGTTCATGTCGGCCCAGTCCATCCAGGCCTTCATGCCGTCCTTCATCTGCTCGGGCGTTCCGCTCATCAGCTCGGCGATGGACGCCGCCGGCGCCATATAGAGGGCCATGAATTTCATTGCGCGTGCTCCTTGGGTTTTTTCGCATCGAGTGCGGTAACCAGATGGGGTGTACGCCGCCAAAGGCAAGGCCGTGTGACGGGGCGAAGGCGCGCGCTGCTGGCGGGTTGGCGAGGGATCAAGCCGCAGGGAACGTCGCGGGCGGCACAACACGTTTCACCATTCCGCCCAGGCGGCCTTGCCCGACGCATCGTTAAAGCTTGAGCGATCAAACACCGTATCGCCACGTTTGATGATTGTGCTGGCGCGACGCCGCGCGCGACGGTCGACGGTCTCCCACGGGTGCAGGTGCGGCGCAAAACAGGGGCGTGAAATCATGCGGAACACTTTTGTTGCGTCGTTGCTGGCCGCGGTCGTGGTTGTGGCGACGATGGGCCAGAGCCTTGCCGATCCGATCCGCCCGACGCGGGAAACAATGCTGCGCCGCTGCGAGCAGAAGGCGCTCGCCTGCGAGAAGGTATGCGACAATAAGCAAATGGCGGGCAAGCTGACGGACAAGCAGTACAAGTCGTGCAACAACACGTGCGAAGACAAGGTGAGGAAGTGCCGCCGCATGGTGGACGAGGTGCGGCCGGAGCGGAAGAACACCGGCGGCGGACCTGCCGGCAAGGGCGGTCCGGTCCTCTCGCCGAAATAGGCGCGGCGAAGTCAGCTCCGAGGGTGGGCGAAGGCGCGGATGGCGCCGTGCCCTCGCGGACGGATCGACTGGTGGCGCAGGCAGGCGTGGGCACGCCTCGCTTTGCCCACCCTACAGATGCAAAAAATGCGGCTCCAGGAGCGCGGTCCATTCCGCGATGGATTGGCCGCTCGACATTTTTGGCTCGACGAGATGGTCGATGGCGAAGGTCGGCGATTCGTGGACGCCCATTTGACGGGCATATTTGACCTGCCAGCGGAGCGCCCGGTCGACGCTCTTCAGCCGGAACGGCGCGAACAGGTCGGCACCGGCGAGCTTGCTCATTTCCCGAAGAATGTCGGCGGGCGTGCGGTCCATGTTGAGGCCGTGGGAATGGTCCTCGAACTCGAAATCGTCGCGGTGGCGATAGACGCCTTCCATGACGCGCAGCGCCGCTTCCTTGCCGCCCTCCGTGGCACTCGCCGCGAGAATGCCGCGCGTCACGATGCCGGAGAAGAGATGCCAGGGCTGCGAGACGAAGCGGAGTTTGATGGTCAGCCGGTCCT
>JBDTLN010000225.1:0-4687 GCA_039934795.1 Bauldia sp.
TTCCCCTGCGCGCCGGCCAGCGCATCCAGCACCTGACACGCGCAGAGCAGCAGATGGTCGAGATCGCCAAGGCGTTCCGCTCGGAACTGTCGGTGCTCATCCTCGACGAGCCGACGGCTTCCCTGACCGACCGCGAAACCGAGCAGCTTTTTGCGCTTATCGAGCAGGTCAAGCGCCAGGGCGTGGGAATCATCTACATCACCCATCGGATGCAGGAGATCCGACGCATCGGCGACCGCATTACGGTGCTGCGCGACGGCCGCCATGTTGCAACGCTGGATGCCCGAAGCGCCGGCGACGACGAACTCGTCCGCCTGATGACCGGCCGCGTGATTTCCGAGTTGTTCCCGAAAGTGAAATTCGCGCCCGGCGACGAAGCGCTTCGCATCGAGCACCTGTCGACGCCGACGGCAACGGTCGTCGATGCGTCGCTGACGGTGCGGTCCGGGGAGATCGTCGGCCTTGCCGGCCTTGTCGGATCCGGCAAGTCGGAGGTCATGCGCGCCGCCTTTGGCGTTACGCCGATCGCTTCGGGGAAGGTCCATCTGAAGGGCAGGGATGTTACCGGCGCTTCGACTCGCGCGCTCCTCGACCAGGGCCTGTTCTACATTCCCCCCGACCGGCGCGAGGAAGGCCTGATCATGATGCGCTCCTGCCGGGAGAACGTCGCGCTGCCGTCGCTGGCGCGTCCGCCCTTCTCGCGCGGCGGCCTCCTCGACCGGGCGGGCGAGGCGCGCAAAGTCGACGAACTGGCCGAGCGCATGAACCTGCAGCCGCGGCGGATCGAACGCGCCGTCGACTATTTCTCGGGCGGCAACCAGCAGAAGGTGATGCTGGCCAAGGCGCTCACCCGCGAGACCCGGCCGGTCGACGTCTTCGTCTTCGATGAGCCTACGGTCGGCGTCGATGTCGGCACCCGGGCCTCAATATACGCCTTCATCCGCGATCTCTGCGAGGCCGGCGCGGCGATTGTCCTCATCTCGTCTGACCTTCCCGAAATTCTCAACCTGACCCGGCGCGTCTACGTCTTCTATCGCGGCCGCATCTGCGCCGAGATCGAAGGCGAGGCGATAAGCGAAGCCAATGTCCTTCGGCATTTCTTCGAGCGGGAGGCGGCCTGATGGCGAGCCGCGAGACCGGCATCGCCGCGCCCAGGCGCGACCTCGTCTACTGGACGCGGGCTCTTTTCCTGCGCCTCGGCGTCCTGCCATTCCTGCTCGTTATCGCGATTGTCGTCTTCTCGCTGATGTCCGAAAATTTTCTGACCGTCGGCAACCTCACCAACGTCGTGCGCCAGTCGGTCTATCTGATGATCGTCTCGCTCGGACAGATGTTCGCACTTCTCACCGGCGGCTTCGATCTGTCGGTCGGCACGATCCTCGCTCTGACTTCGGTAGTCGGCGCTTCGGCGATGTCCGGGGTCTATGCCGCACAGCCCGAGGCGGTGGGCCTGGCGATAGCGGTCGGTGCCCTTGCCGGCATCGCTGCCGGCGTCGGCATCGGCATCTGCAACGGCATCGGCGTCGCGGTCTTTGGCGTCTCGCCCTTCATCATGACGCTCGGCATGTCGTCGGTCGGCTTCGGCATCGCCCTGTTCCTCACCGGCGGCGTGCCGGTCTACGGCATGCCGGCCGAGTTCGGCGAATTCTTCGGCTTCGGCAGCGTCTTCGGCATACCGGTGCCGGTGTGCTTTGCCGCGGTCCTCGTTGCCGTCACCTATTTCTTCGTCAACCGCACCCGCCAGGGCCGCTACTTCTACGCCGTTGGCGGCAACCTCAAGGCAGCGCGGCTCTCGGGCATCGGCACGCGGACGACCCTTTTCATAACGTATTCGCTTTGCGCCCTCCTGACGGCGATCGCCGGCATCCTGCTGACTGCCCGCCTCGATACCGGAGAGGCCAATATCGGCGCCTCGATGCCGCTTGAATCGATCGCCGCCTGCGTCATCGGCGGCGTCTCGCTGCGCGGTGGCGTCGGCCGGGTCGAGAACGTCGTGCTCGGGGCGTTGTTTATCGTCCTCGTCCAGAACGGCATGAACCTCGCACGCATCGAATCGTATCTGCAGGTGGTGGTCCTCGGAGCGCTGCTGATCCTGGCGGTCATCGCCGACCAGATCCGCCTTCGCTACATCGCCGGCGCAAAAGACTGAACGCCAAGGCGGGCGCTCTTCGACGCCCGTTCAAGAGACCGTATGGAGGAGACATGACGATCATCAACTGCGATATGGGGGAGAGCTTCGGGCTCTACCGGGTCGGCGACGACGCCGCCTTGATGCCGCTCATCTCCGCCGCCAATGTCGCTTGCGGCTTTCACGCATCCGATTTCAATCACATGCGCGCCACGGTGCGCCTTGCCAAAAAATACGGCGTAAAGGTCGGCGCCCACCCGTCGCTTCCCGACCTCCAGGGCTTCGGCCGCCGCGAGATGAAGATGCCGCGCGACGAACTGGCGAACTGCATCATCTATCAGATCGGCGCACTGAAGGGCTTTCTCGAAGCCGAGAACATGACCCTGTCCCACATCAAGCCACACGGCGCCCTTTACGGCATGGCCGCCCGCACCGAGGAAGTCGCCGACGCGGTTTGCGACGCCGCCGACATTTTCAAGGTGCCGCTCATGGGTATGGCCGGCACGCTGCACGAGAAAGTCTACACCCGGCGCGGCCATGGCTTCATCGCCGAGTACTATTGCGATCTCGCTTATCGCGGCGATGGCAGCCTGATCATCACCCGCGAGCACGAAGCGGTCGACGCGACGGATGCCGCCGCCAGGGCCGTCAGGGCCGTGCGTGAAGGCAAGACCCTGTCCGTCGACGGCAAGGACGTAGCGGTCCGCGCCGACGCGATCTGCGTCCATTCCGACACGCCAAACGCCGTCGAGGTCGCGGTAGCTGTGCGTGATGCGGTCAAGCCCTGGCTCGAGGCGGCATGATTTCCGAAGCAACCACTTCGCGGCAGGTTAAGCATCGAAGGCAACCGACAGAGACCTGAACACCATGGCCAACCAGCAGATCATTTCGCCCTTGCCGGGCACGTTCTACCGTAGTGCGTCGCCCGAAAAGCCGCCATTCAAGGCCGAAGGCGATGCCGTCGCCAAGGGCGATATCATCGGGCTCATCGAGGTGATGAAGACCTTTTACGAGGTCAAGTCCGAGGTCGCCGGGAAGATCGTCCGGTTTCTCGCCGCCAATGAAGACCCTGTCCAGGCTGGCCAGCCGCTGGCCGACGTCGAAGGCTGATATCAGGTTCCGATGGCAATCCGCACGCTCCTTGTTGCCAATCGCGGCGAGATCGCCGTGCGGATCGTGCGCGCCGCGCGTGAGCTCGGCATCCGCACGGTCCAGGCCCACAGCACCGCCGACGCCGATTCGCTGGTCGTCAGGCTGGCGGACGAAGCCGTCGAAATCGGCCCACCGCACGCCGCCAAGTCCTATCTCAGTATCGCCGCCATCCTCGACGCGGCGGCGCGAACCGGGGCGGACGCCATTCATCCCGGCTACGGCTTTCTGGCCGAAAACGCCGGCTTTGCCGATGCCGTCGAGCGCGCCGGCCTCGTCTTCGTCGGCCCCCGTGGCGATACCATCCGCATGATGGGCGACAAGGTCGCCGGCCGGAGCGCGGCGAAGCGTGCCGGGGTGCCGACAATTCCCGGCAGCGATGGCGTCGTCCGCAGCCCGGACGAAGCACGCGCCATCGTCGAGACAATCGGCTACCCCGTGATGATCAAGGCCGCGGCCGGCGGCGGCGGACGTGGCATCCGCGTCGCCCGCGATCCAACGGAGCTTGAGCAACTCATGGCCATGGCCAGCACCGAGGCCAAGGCCGCCTTTGGCGATGGTGGCCTCTATCTTGAGAAGCTGGTCGAGCGCGCCCGTCACATCGAAGTGCAGGTTTTGGGCGACGGCAGGGACGTCATCCACCTCTACGAGCGCGAATGCTCGCTCCAGCGGCGCCGCCAGAAAGTCTGGGAAGAGGCGCCGTCGCCTGCCTTGACCCCAGCGGCGCGCGAGGCGCTTTGCTCGGCCGCCGCGACGCTCGCCCGCGCCGTCGATTATCGCGGCGCCGGGACGATCGAATTTCTCTATGACGAGACCAGCGGCAACTTCTACTTCATCGAAATGAATACGCGCATCCAGGTCGAGCATCCGGTCACCGAGTTTGTCACCGGCGTCGACCTTGTCCGCGAGATGATCCGCATCGCCGGCGGCGAGCCTTTGCGCCTGCGTCAGGACGATATCGCGATCCGCGGCCACGCGATCGAGGTTCGCATCAACGCCGAGGATCCGGCGCGCGACTTCCTGCCGTTCCCAGGCACCATCGCCGCGCTGCACACGCCGGGCGGCCCGGGTGTCCGCTTCGATACTCTGGCTTATGCCGGCTACACCATTCCGCCCTTTTACGATTCGCTGATTGGCAAGCTGATCGTCTGGGGCGAGGATCGCGCGCACGCCATCGCCCGCCTCCAGCGGGCTCTGGGCGAGGCGAAACTTCTTGCTGCTGGAACTGCCGAAAAACCGCACGGTGGCGACGCGCTTGGTCCCTTCGCCCGAGAGGGCGACGATGGTGCCGGAGCCGTACTCGGGATGCGAGACGACCATCCCCTGTTGAAAGCGGCCCGGCGGAACGCGCGGCCGCACCGGCTCGGCATCTTGATCGGCAAACATCTCGGTGGCGGTGGCGAGTCGAGC
>JBDTLN010000226.1:0-4660 GCA_039934795.1 Bauldia sp.
TTGCGGCGCTCTTGAGCACGACGCCGGCACGGACAAGCTGATCCTTCGTCCCGTGCCTTGTCAGGATGACGTTGCTCGACAAGGGAAGGCGCGGAACCGCGCCGTGGCCGAGGCGCTCCTCCGGTACGAATGCCGCGCCGAAAGCCCGACGCTGGGTGATGCCGAGCCTGCCCGCGGCCACGTCGTTGATGACGATGGTTTCCGGACGAGAAGCCAGCCGCTCGCCAGACAGCGCCGCGAAGAGCTCGTCCTGCCCGTTGCCGGCGATGCCAGCCAATCCGACGATCTCCCCGGAGCGTACCTCCAGCGATACCGACTTGAGTTCGACGGCAAACGGAGTGGGTTTGGGAAGGGTCAGGTCCTTCACCGCGATCCGCACCCAAGCGGTATCGTCCTTGAGCGGCGGCGCCTTTAGCTCGCGAAGCTCGGCCCCCACCATCAGACTGGCGATCCGGGCCGCAGACTCCATTTGCGGATCGCATTCGGCGACGACCTTGGCATGACGCAGGATCGTTGCGTGGTGGCAAATCGCCCGCACCTCCTCCAGCCGATGGCTGATGTAGAGGACCGAAACCCCCTCGCCGGCCAGCCGCTTGAGGGTAACGAACAGATCGTCCGCTTCCTGCGGTGTCAGCACCGAGGTCGGCTCGTCCATGATAATCAGCCGGGGCTCCTGCAGCAGGCAGCGCACGATCTCGACGCGCTGGCGTTCGCCTACCGAAAGGTCTGCGACGACGCGATCGGGATGCAGGGGCAACCCGTATTCGGCCGATACCCTGGTGATGCGCGGCTTGAGGTCTGCAAGCGCAACGCTGCCGTCGAGCGCCAGCGAAATGTTCTCCGCCACGGTCAACGCCTCGAACAGCGAGAAGTGCTGGAACACCATGCCGATACCCAGCCGCCGGGCTGCACCAGGGCTGGGAATCGTCACTTCTTCTCCGTTCCAGCGGATCGATCCCTCGGTCGGCTGAAGCGCGCCGTAAAGTATCTTGACGAGCGTCGACTTGCCGGCGCCGTTCTCGCCGAGGAGTGCATGAATCTCCCCCGGCCGGATGGCGAAATTGACGTGGTCGTTGGCCCGGAGAGTCGAAAAGTCCTTGGTGATGCCGATAGCCTCGAGCCTCGGCACACCTGTCGGCCGCTCGCGTCGCCTTGCCCCGATCTCCCCCGTCTTGTCCAAGCCCCCGCTAGCCCCTCGCTCCCGCCCTGCCCATCATAACACTGTCACGCTCCCGCGATGCCTCGCGGAGAGCCTCGTCCCGGACGAGGAGTTCGGCCACCGTCGCGGCTGCGATCGCCGCCGGCGTCTTTGAATTGATCCCGTCGATACCGATCGGGCAGACCAGCGCGGCGATACGCTGCCGATCGACGCCGGCTGCCGACAGTCGGCGCTCAAAGCGCGCCCGCTTGCTTCTGGATCCGATCAATCCGACGTACGGAAACCGTTCATCCTCGAGCGCCGCGCCAGTAAGCGCGAGATCGAGCTGATGGCTGTGGCTCATCACGAGCACGAAACTGCCGAACGCTGCTTTGGCCAGTGCATCGATGGGGTCACCAGGCTGGCTCACTGTCACGTTGGCAGGGACGAGGGCGGGGAAAGCATCTGGCCGCGGATCGATCCACATCACCGAAAATGGTAGCGGAGCCAGAGCCATGACCAGAGCCCTGCCGACGTGCCCGGCGCCGAAAAGGGCCAGTGGGCGCCGGTCGTCGCCGAAGCCCTCCGTGAGGATGGTCCCCCCGAGAGTTGCCGTGCCGGGAGGCTGCTCAGTGCGCGCATCAATCTGCCGATCGACGCCATCGGCCGCGATCCGACCCCTGGTGACGAAGTTCCCCGCCGCTTCACGCCGCGCAAAATCGGCCACCGCTTTCGCCGCGTCGGCAGCAAAGACTTCGAACAGAACGTCGACTTGCCCGCCGCAACACTGGCCCATGTCGGGTCCAAGGACGAAAGGACGGACCTCGGCGCCTCGCGTATCGGCGCGCGCAAGCATGGCTTGCGCCAGCGCGATTGCCCGCCACTCCAGTGTGCCGCCACCAATCGTGCCGGTGAAAGTGCCGTCCGGGTTAACGATCATGCGGGCGCCCGCTTCCCGCGGCACTGAGCCTCTGGCAGCGGCGACCGTCACCATGGCGGCTTTGCCATGGCGATCCAGCGCGTCACGAAGGCGATGCCAGACCAGAGTCACATCTCGCCTCCGGTGGTGGCGCGAATCGCCCGCATGATCGCCTCGGGCGTCGCCGGGGCGTTCAGCCGCGGCATGACCGCGGGCCGCAGGCTCATGACGGCATCAGTGATCGCCGAGAAGACCGAAATCGCCAGCATCAGCGGCGGCTCGCCGACGGCTTTGGAGCGGTAGATCGTGTCCTCCCGGTTTCCGCCGGACTCAAAGAGGGCAACGCGGAAGTCGGCCGGCAAATCGGACGCCGTCGGGATTTTGTAGGTCGAGGGAGCGTGGGTTTTCAGCCGGCCCGCGGAATCCCAAACCAGTTCCTCGGTCGTCAGCCAGCCCATGCCCTGGACGAAACCGCCTTCGATCTGGCCGATGTCGATAGCCGGGTTGAGCGACTTGCCAACGTCGTGGAGGATGTCCACCCGATCGACCCGCATCTCGCCGGTCATGGTGTCGACTGTCACCTCTGAACAAGACGCGCCATATGCGAAATAGAGGAACGGGCGGCCAGCGACTTTCTCGCGGTCCCAGCTGATCTTGGGCGTCTTGTAGAAGCCGGCGGCGGATAGTTGCACGCGCGCCAAATATGCGGCATTCGCGACTTCTCCGAGGTCGACAGACCGGTTCCCGATCAAAACATGGCCGTCGCGGAACTCGACCCGATCGCGACCTACGCTCCACTTCTCTTCGATGAACGCGTACAGTCGTTCCTTGATGTCACGGCAGGCATTGAGCGCCGCCATGGCGTTGAGGTCGGTCCCTGCGGAGGCGGCAGTTGGCGCGGTATTCGGCACCATCGCCGTCGAGGTAGCAGTGATCTTCACTCGCCCGAGGTCCACGCCGAATTCCTCGGCCACCACCTGGGCGACCTTGATGAACAGCCCCTGCCCCATCTCTGTTCCACCGTGATTGAGCAGGATCGAGCCGTCGCGATAGAGATGAACCAGAGCCCCGGCTTGATTGAGCGGAATCAGAGTGAAGGAGATGCCGAACTTCACCGGCGTCAGGGCAATGCCCTTCTTCAGCACGGGGCTGGATGAATTGAACCCCGCAATCGACTTTCGCCGCCCCCAATACTCGCTGGTGCGCTCTAGTTCGCCAACGAGTTCGGGAAGGATGTTGTCCTCGACCCGCATGTTGTACGGCGTGCGGTCGCGACCAACGCCGCTATAGAAATTCGCCTTGCGCACTTCAAGCGGGTCGCGGCCCACAGCATAGGCGATGTGGTCCATCATCCTTTCGGCGAAGATGACGCCCTGCGGCCCGCCAAAACCCCTGAAAGCCGTATTGGAGACGGTATTGGTGCGCATCCTTTTGCTGAGGATCCGGCACACCGGATAGAAATAGGCGTTATCGGCATGGAACATCGCCCGATCGACGACGCCAAGCGATAGATCCTCGGAGTGACCGCAGCGGGCGTTCAGGGTGACGTCAAGACCCCGGACAACGCCGTCCTTGCCGAAGCCAACCGTGTAGTCAACCCGGAAGTCATGCCGCTTGCCGGTGATCATCATGTCGTCGTCGCGGTCGAGGCGCATCTTGCACGGGCGCCCGGTCTTTTGAGCCGCCAGCGCCGCCAGAACGGCCCACTGCGTCGCCTGGCTCTCCTTGCCGCCGAAGCCGCCACCCATGCGCCGCACTTCGACGGTGATGGCGTTCTGATGCTTGCCGAGTACGTGCGCGATAACGTGCTGGACCTCGCTCGGGTGCTGGGTTGAGGAATGAACCAGCAAATCGCCGTCCTCGCCGGGCAGAGCCAGCGCTATCTGGCCTTCGAGGTAGAAATGCTCCTGTCCACCAACCCTGAACTCCCCGGTGAGCTGCTTTGGTGAGCGGTCCACCTCGTCCTGGATATCGCCGCGCTCGAACTTGTACTCGGGCAGCACCGTCGACGCCGCCAGCAGCGCATCGTCGACGTCGATCAGCGGCATGGTCGGTGAGGTCGCCACCTTGGCAAGACGGGCGGCACGGCGCGCCTGATCGCGGGTCTCGGCGACGACCACGAAGATCACCTGACCGTAGAAACTCACCTTCTCCGGCGTGATCACCGGCTCATCGCCGACGCTCTTTGGACTGCAGTCGTTGTGGCCGCGGATATCTGCCGCGGTGAGCACCGTGACTACGCCCGGAGCCTTGATCACCGCGTCAAGGCTCAATGCCGTAATGCGGCCCGAGGCGATTGGCGCGTAGCCCGGCGCCAGGTGGAGTGTGCCGGC
This sequence comes from Bauldia sp., assembly GCA_039934795.1. Classification (GTDB taxonomy): domain Bacteria; phylum Pseudomonadota; class Alphaproteobacteria; order Rhizobiales; family Kaistiaceae; genus CAMCWB01. Next base: position 4,391 of record JBDTLN010000226.1, read on the forward strand.
TGCCTCCGGCAGGTCGTCGATATAGAGCGCCTCGCCGGTGACGTGCTTGGTCGCGCTGTCATGGGCCAGCGCGGCTCGGACGATGGAGAGCCGTTCCTCGGCGACGATCTTAGACAACTCCATCGGTTGCCCTTTCGCGCTGACCGACGATACGGGTTCGCGAGCTCGCGGTTCCCGCGGCCTCGATCAGCGCCTTGCCGAGCAAGGCGTGCGCCGTCTCCGTCCGATAGCGCGCCGATGCGCGATGGTCGTCAAGCGGCCGGAAATCCT
>JBDTLN010000227.1:0-4634 GCA_039934795.1 Bauldia sp.
CCTGGAAGAGCCGCCCGGCGAGTAGCCAGTCGACCGTCGGGGCGAGCATGGTGACGATGCTGGCCACGACATAGAGGCCAATGAAGGCAAGCGCCACCGGCCGCCGTCCGAACCCGTCGGCAAGCGGACCGACGAGAAGCTGGGCGCAGGCAAATCCGGCAAAGTAGAGCGTCAGCGAAAGCTTGATCGTCGGAACCGTCGTGCCGAAGGCCGCCACCAGCGTCGGCATCGCCGGCGTGTAGAGCGACATGGATATGGCGCCGACGGCGACCAGCAGCGCGCCGACGATCGTCGCCCGCCTTTCGGTCATCGCCTCGGCGGTCATGCCTCGGCGCTCACGTCATGGGCGAGGGCGGCGCGCATCCGGCTGAGGCCGGAGCGAATCGCTTCCATCTGCCGTTCGCCGAGGTCGGCGGATGCCGCCCGGCGGACCGCAAGCGCGATCGTTTCGATACGCACAACCAGCGGCTGCGCTGCCTCCGTCGGCTGGACAAGCTTCGCCCGCCGGTCGCCGGGGTCCGGCGCGCGCGTCACGAGCCCGGCCGCCTCGAGCCGGTCGAGGAACCCGATCAGCGTCATCGGTTCGACGCCGAGCTTGTCGGCCAGCGCCGTCTGGCGAAGGCCGGGGAACCGCCCTGCCCAGAGCAACGTGCGCGCCTCGCCGGCCGTCACCCCGAGCCCGGCCATAGCGAGTTCCGTCTCGAAACGCTTACGGATGAGCCGGGCCAGATCGAGAACGAGGAAAGTGATGGGTTCGCCGGTCTCGGTCATGCGCCCTTGAGGATAAGCGAAGCCGAATATATAATAAGCCTACCTTACTATCAAGGCTGAAGATCGACGGCACCCATGGGTGCCATGCGCGTTCCGCGCTTCCCCTTTGTCGACTTCTCGCTTATATGCGGCGCAACAAAGCTGGCCGCGCCAGCAGGGATTCCCATCAGATGGCACTTCGTAACATCGCGATCATCGCGCATGTCGACCATGGCAAGACGACCCTGGTCGACAGGCTTCTCCAGCAATCCGGCTCCTTCCGCGAGAACCAGAAGGTCGCGGAGCGCATCATGGATTCCAACGACCTGGAGCGAGAACGCGGCATCACGATCCTTGCCAAGGCTGCCTCGGTGGTCTGGAAAGACACCCGCATCAACATTGTCGACACCCCCGGCCATGCCGATTTTGGCGGCGAGGTCGAACGCATCCTCAACATGGTCGACGGCGCAATCGTTCTCGTCGATGCCGCCGAGGGGCCGATGCCCCAGACCAAGTTCGTCGTCGGCAAGGCGCTTGCGGTCGGACTGAAGCCGATCGTCCTCATCAACAAGGTGGATCGTCCCGACGCCCGTCCCGCCGAGGTGATCAACGAAGTCTTCGATCTCTTCGCCGCGCTCGACGCCAGCGAAGAGCAGCTCGACTTCCCGATCCTCTACGGTTCGGCAAAGCAAGGCTGGCTCAGCACCAGGGCCAATGGCAGCCATGACGAGGGCATGGCGCCGCTCTTCGATCTGGTGCTTCGCCACGTCGCGCCGCCGGTCGTCGAGGAAGGGCCGTTCCGGATGCTCGGAACGATCCTCGAAGCCAACCCCTATCTCGGCCGCCTGATCACCGGCCGCATCATCTCCGGCTCGATCAAGGCCAACCAGACCGCCAAGGTGCTCGACCGTCGCGGCAATCTGGTCGAGCAGGGCCGCATCACCAAGATCCTCGCGTTCCGCGGCGTCGACCGCACGCCCATCGACGAGGCATTCGCCGGCGACATCGTCGCCATCGCCGGGCTGGTCAAGGGTACCGTCGCCGACACCTTCTGCGCCCCCGAGGTGACGACGCCGATCCCCGCCCAGCCGATCGACCCGCCGACCGTGTCGATGACCTTCCTCATCAACGATTCGCCGCTTGCCGGCACCGAAGGCGACAAGGTGCAGAGCCGCGTCATCCGCGAGCGGCTCCTCAAGGAGGCCGAGGGCAACGTCGCCCTGCGCATCGAGGAGACCGCCGGCAAGGACGCCTTCGTCGTCTCGGGCCGCGGCGAATTGCAGCTCGCCATCCTCATCGAGACCATGCGCCGCGAGGGCTTCGAGCTCGCCGTCTCGCGTCCGCGCGTCGTCCTTGCCAACGATGAGACGACCGGTGAAATCCTCGAGCCGATCGAGGAAGTCATCGTCGACGTCGACGAGGAGTTCTCGGGCATCGTCGTCCAGAAGCTGTCCGAGCGAAAAGCCGACATGATCGAGATGCGTCCCTCCGGCGGCGGTCGCCTGCGTCTGGTCTTCCACGCTCCGACCCGCGGCCTCATCGGCTACCAGGGCGAGCTTCTCACCGACACCCGCGGCACGGCGGTACTTAACCGCCTCTTCCACGCCTACCAGCCCTTCAAGGGCGATATTCCGGGTCGCCGCAACGGCGTCCTCATCTCCAACGATTCCGGCGAGGCGGTCGCCTTCGCCTTGTGGAACCTCGAAGCTCGCGGTCCGATGATGATCGAGCCCGGCTGGAAGGTGTACCCCGGCATGATCGTCGGCGAGCACACCCGCGACAACGACCTCGAGGTGAATGTACTGAAGGGCAAGAAGCTCTCCAACGTGCGCGCCGCCGGCAAGGACGAGGCCGTCCGCCTCACCCCGCCGATCCGCATGACGCTGGAGAAGGCGCTGGCCTGGATCGCCGATGACGAGCTGGTCGAGGTCACGCCGAAATCGATCCGCCTCCGCAAGACCCTCCTCGACTCCCACGCCCGCAAGCGCGCCGATCGCTCGAAGACGGCCGAAGCCGGCGCCGCCTGAGAAGGACCATCATGGCACGGCTCCCCTTTCGTCCACGCGCCACCAGCGATGTCATGAAGGCGGCCGAGGCCGTGTTCAGGCCGGCGCCGCCGAAATTGCCCGACGGCACGCCGAAGCCAGTCGCGCTGCCCGGCGCAAGGGAAAGCGTGACGCTTCGCCTCGACAGCGACGTGCTCGCCTTCTTTCAGGAGGACGGGCCGGGTTGGCAGGAGCGCATCAACGCCGCTCTCCGCAAGGCCGCCGGCAAGTAGTGCCGCGACCCCGGAGCATCATCCGGCTTTCGCCGGCAGGCTGACGAACTGCGCCAGCCAGGCGCGCAGTCCCGACTCGGTCATGGCGCCGGCCTGCTGCCCGGCGATCGTGCCGCCCTTGAAGACAATCAGCGTCGGGATGCTCCGGATCGAATAGCCTGCCGCGATCTGCGGCTCCGCCTCGGTGTCGAGCTTGAGGAAACGCGCCGCCGGCTCGAACGATCCGGCCGCCTTTTCAAAAGCCGGCGCCATCATGTGGCACGGCCCGCACCAGTCCGCCCAGAAGTCGACCACGACGGGGATGTCGCTCCGCCCGATATGGGTGGCGAAATCCTTGGTCGAGACCGCCGACGGGCGACCTTCGAACAGCGGCTTATGACAGCGCCCGCATTTGGCTTTCACCGCCGGCCGCGCTGCGGGCACGCGGTTCACGCCGGCGCAGTGCGGGCAAACAACCCGGCTCGTGTCCTCGGTCATCCGCAGAGTTCCCGTGCCGGGGCTGGAGCCGGCGTCATGAAACAAAAATAGGTACGAAACGCGCCGTTGCAAAGGCGCGCCGTAACGCCGCGACAGTCCTGCAACACCCGCCGAAAACCTGAGGGACGATGTCACAGCCCCCTTTCCGGCGTCATTTCGGGTGATAAGCTTCGGCCATGAGCACCTCACTGACCATCGGGGTCCGGCGTGCCGAATCCGGCGACGCGGAGGCCATCACCAAGGTTCACGACGCTGCATGGCGCTATGCCTATGACGGCGTTATCCCGGCCAAGGAACTGGTTCGCATCGTCTCGCGACGCGGTGCCCGCTGGTGGGATCGCGCCATCCGCCGCGGCACCGCGATTCTGGTCATCGAGGCCGGCGGCGCCATCTGCGGCTACGCCACGTTCGGACCGAACCGGGCCCGCAACCTTGTCCAGAAGGGCGAGGTCTACGAGATCTACCTGCTGCCGGAGTATCAGGGCGTCGGCCTCGGCACGCGGTTGTTCCTCGCCGCGCGCCGCGAGCTCTCCCGTTTCGGCTTCGATTCGGTAGTCGTCTGGGCGCTGGCCGACAACGAGTCCGCCTGCCGCTTCTATCGCAATGCCGGCGGCCGGCGCGTCGCCAAGGCGAATGAGCGCTTTGGCGAGGCTTCGCTCACCAAGGTCGCCTTCGCCTGGGGCCGCGGCGCGTAGCGCTGCCGCACCGTCATCCCACCATCAGCGTCTCCGGAGGCGCCGCCCGGATGTGCACCTGATCGTCGCGATAGAGCCGCCCGTGCAGGTCGGCGATCGTCTCGATGCGGCCGATGGCGCGCTCGAAGTCCTTCCGCGCCGTCTCGTTCTCCTGCCGGCTCGCCTTGAGGCTGAGCAGGTTGATGATCATCTGCAGATGGTTCTTGACCCGGTGGTTGAGCTCGCGGAGCAGAGCGCCTCGTCCCAAACGACCACGTCGGCCGGAATATCCCAGCGCCAGGTGCCGCAACGCGAGGCGTTCAGCGCCGCGACCAGCCGCTCATGCTCGTCGGAACGAACTGCTTCTGGATTCCGCACAGGTGCACAGCCGAGATTGGCCGCAACGTTCGAAGCGGTGCTCCGGTTCCAGAAAAAAAGTCAACCACCGTGCTTGT
>JBDTLN010000228.1:0-4591 GCA_039934795.1 Bauldia sp.
GCACCGACCAGCGCCGACGGCGCGATGCCGCAGGCCTCGATGTAGCAGGAGTAGCCGAGGCCGCGCAGCTTGCCGCGCTGCGCCGACTCGGCCTTGCGTGTCGCGAAGTTCGACATGCCATGCACCTGGATCGCCTTGTCGAGCGAGGCGTTGTAGTCGCCGACGTCGTAGAGCGAGGCGATCGGCGTCTGGTAGGGGAACTTGGTGACGAAGTTGAGCCGGCGGAAATCGGCCGGATCCATCTCCAGTTCGCGCGCCGCCACCTCGACCATGCGCTCGATGAGGAAGCTCGCCTCCGGCCGTCCGGCGCCGCGATAGGCGTCGACCGGCACGGTGTTGGTATAGACCGCGTCAACCTCGCAATAGATCGCCGGAATCTCGTACTGCCCGGAAAGCAGCGGCGCGTAGAGATAGGTCGGCACCGACGACGAGAAGGTCGACATGTAGGCGCCGAGATTGGCGATCGTCTTGACCTTCAGCGCGGTGATCTTGCCGGCCTTGTCCAGCGCCATCTCGGCGTGGGTGACGTGATCGCGGCCATGCGCGTCGGTGACGAAAGACTCCGACCGGTCGGCCGTCCACTTGACCGGCTTGCCGACCTTCTTGGCCGCCCAGATGCAGACCGTCTCCTCCGGGTAGATGAAGATCTTCGAGCCGAAGCCGCCGCCGACATCGGGAGCGATGACGCGGAGGCGATGTTCCGGGGCGATGCCGATGAAGGCCGACATCACCAGCCGCACGACATGCGGGTTCTGGCTGGTCGTGTAGAGCGTGAACGAGTCGGTGCCGACGTCGTACTGGCCGATGGCGGCGCGCGGCTCGATGGCGTTGGGGATCAGGCGATTGTTGACGATGTCGAGCTTGGTGACATGCGCCGCCTTGTCAAAGGCCGCCTTGACCGCCGCCGCGTCGCCGAGCTCCCACTCGTAGATGGTGTTGCGCTGGGCGAGGTCATGAACCTGAGGCTGGCCGGCTTCCTGGGCCGTGGCGAGATCGACGACCGCCGGCAGGGCGCCGTAGTCGATCTCGATCGCCAGCGCCGCGTCCTTGGCCTGATTGAGCGTGTCGGCGATGACCACCGCGACGGCGTCGCCGACGTAGCGGACCTTCTCCTGGGCCAGCGCCGGATGGCGGCCGGCCTTCATGGCGGAGCCGTCCTTGGAGGTGATCGCCCAGCCGCAGATCAGGTCGCCGACCTTGTCGGCGGCGATGTCGGCGCCGGTGTAGATCGCCTGCACGCCGGGCATCGCCATGGCGTCCTTGGTGTCGATCGAGTTGATCGTGGCGTGGGCATGGGGCGAGCGGACGAAAGCCGCATAGGTCATGTCCCACAGGCGAATGTCGTCGGTGTACCGGCCCTTGCCGGTGATGAAGCGCCTGTCCTCGGTGCGGAGAACGCGGGCGCCGATGCCATCATTGGCCATGGTCTAGTTCCTCCCCTGGCGAACTGGTTTCTTGTTTGAGCGTCTTCTGGACTAGCGCAGCGCGGCCGTGCCGGGAGCGCCCGCCTGTATCGCCTTGACGATGTTGTGGTAGCCGGTGCAGCGGCAGAGGTTCCCCTCGAGCTCGTGGCGAACCGTCGCCTCGTCGAGCTTGCCGCCCAGCCGCGTCACGATGTCCACCGCCGTCATGATCATGCCGGGGGTGCAGAAGCCGCATTGCAGGCCGTGGTTCTCATGGAAGGCCTGCTGCATCGGGTGCAGGGCGCCGTCCTTCGCCAGTCCTTCGATGGTGATCACCTCGGACCCGTCCGCCGCGACGGCGAACATCGTGCAGGATTTCACCGCCTTGCCGTCGACGTGGACAACGCAGGCGCCGCATTGCGACGTGTCGCAGCCGACATGGGTGCCGGTCAGTCCGAAATTTTCCCGCAACAGCTGAACCAGGAGCGCCCGGTCCTCAATCTCGGCCGAGAGCGTTTTGCCGTTCACCTTCAGTGTTACCTTCGTCATTCCTACTCCTCCCTCGCGTCGCGCTTGGTTTGGTTTGCCGATCGTCCGCCGGCTAAGCCTGTTTCAGATTCGAGACTGCCTCTCCCCCTCACCGGAAGATGAGCAGCAAAACGATGACGACGATAAGGGCGAGAAGACCCCACATCGTCGGGCCACCGAGAAATCCCCGGCCGGCCGCCACTTCGGCCCGCTCGACAATCGCCTCGGCGGTGACTTCCGGGTCGTTGATGACGTCTGCCACCACCGCTTCGCTGTCCGGCAGCGGCGCCGCGCCGACCTTCTCCGCGAAGTTTCCAAAGAACTGGTCCGCCATCTGCTTGGCGGCGGCGTCGATCAGGCGGGCGCCGACCTGGGCGAGCTTGCCGCCGACCTGGGCCTTGGCGTTGTAGCGAAGGATCGTGCTGTCGCCATCCTCGCTCAGGCTGACATCGGCGCCGCCCCTGGCGAAGCCGGCGACACCGCCCTTGCCCTCACCCGAGATGGTGTAGCCGTTCGGCGGATCGATGTTGGACAGCGTCACGTTGCCGTGGAAGGTGGCTTTCACCGGACCGATCTTGGACACGACGGTGGCGGTCATCTCGGTGTCGGAGACCTTTTCCAGGGACTGGGCGCCGGGAATCGAAGCTTTCAGAATCTCAGGATCGTTGAGCGCCGCCCAGACTTTCTCCCGGCTCGCCGCGATCCGATATTCACCAGTCATTTCCATGCAGGGATAATCCTTCCCGGGGCGGGTACGCTGGAGTTTTGTGGTGCCCCGGGCGGTTGCTGCGAGCGCAACGTCTACTTCAGTCGAATTCCAAGGTATGCTGACACGGGGCAAGCGGCAACAGCAAGTGTTGGCATTGTCCCGAAGCCGTGGCTAATAACCGCCCGTGAAAGCAAGCGATTCAGAAACCCGACCGGCCGCCGCACGCGGCGCGATGGCGCGCCGCGCGCCGGTCATGCTGGAGACCGAGGGCTGGGGCGACTACGCCCTCGTCGACTCCGGCCATGGCCGCAAGCTCGAGCGCTATGGCGGGCTGCGGGTGGTTCGGCCCGAGGCCCAGGCTTTATGGGCGCCCCGCCGGCCGGAAACCGAGTGGAACGGGGCGGACGCCACCTTCGTCGGCATCGGCGAAGACGAGGCGGACGGTCGCTGGCGCTACGGCAAGCCGCTCGGCGAGACCTGGCCGCTGACCTTTGACGGCATTCCCTTCCTTGGGCGCTTCACCAGCTTCCGGCATGTCGGCGTGTTCCCCGAACAGGCCACCCACTGGGACTGGATGCAGCACCAGATCGCCGGGGCGTCCCGGCCGCCGAAGATCCTCAATCTCTTCGCCTATACGGGCGTCGCCTCCCTCGTCGCCGCCAAAGCGGGCGCCGAGGTGACCCATATCGACGCCTCGAAGAAGGCGATCGGCTGGGCGCGCGACAACCAGAAGCTCGGCGGCCTCGAGTCGCTGCCGATCCGCTGGATCTGCGAGGACGCGACAAAATTCGTCGAGCGCGAGGAGCGGCGCGGCAACCGCTATGACGGCATCATCCTCGACCCACCGAAATTCGGCCGCGGCCCGAACGGCGAGGTGTGGGACCTCTACACCGACCTGCCCAAACTGATGACCGCCTGCCGAAGGCTGCTCGCCGACGACGCGCGCTTCCTCATCCTCACCGCCTATTCGATCCGCGCCTCGTTCCTGTCGATCGACGAGCTGGCCGCCGAGTGCCTCGCCGGCATGGGGGGGCTCCTTGAATCCGGCGAACTCGTGCTGCGCGAGGAAGGCGGCGGCCGCAGACTCTCCACCTCTCTCTTCAGCCGGTGGTCGCGTCATGCCCCGCGATAGCGGACCGGCGGCGCCCGGGCCGGTCAAGCATATCACCAGCCTCGCCAATCCGCTGGTCAAGGACATCCGCGCCCTGGCGCTCTCCAAGAACCGCAAGGCGAGCGGCCAGTTCGTCGCCGAGGGACCGAAGCTTGTCGCCGATGCGGTCGAGGCCGGCTGGGCGATCCGCAGCCTCGTCCACGCCGCCGCCGTCGCCGCGCAGCAGCTGGTCGAGCGGCTCGCCGCGCCGGCGCGGGCGCAGGGCGGCGCGGTGCTGTCGGTCAGCGAGGCGGTGCTCGCCAAGATCGCCCGGCGCGACAATCCGCAGACCGTGCTCGGCGTCTTCGACCAGAAGCTGACGCCGGCCGCGGCGATCCGGCCGCGGGCCGAAGGAATATGGGTGGCGCTGGAGACCGTGCGCGACCCCGGCAATCTCGGCACGATCATCCGCACCATGGATGCAATCGGCGGCGACGGCGTCATCCTTGTCGGCGACACCGTCGATCCGTTCTCGGTCGAGGCGGTGCGGGCGAGCATGGGGTCGATCTTCCACGTTCCCCTGGCGCGCGCCACCCGCGGCGAGTTCGAGGCCCTCCGCCGCCAGTGGACCGGCAGCGTGGTCGGTACACATCTTGCCGCAAAGCTGGATTATCGCCGTGCTGCGTGGCGCGCGCCCGTACTTCTCGTCATGGGCGGCGAACAGGCGGGGCTGACGCCGGAACTCGCCGGATTGTGCGATCTTCTCGTCAAGATACCGATGGCGGGCAAGGCGGATTCGCTTAATCTGGCGGTGGCGACGGGCGTCATGCTGTTTGAAATCAAACGCGACAGGCTGCAATT
>JBDTLN010000229.1:0-4577 GCA_039934795.1 Bauldia sp.
TGCAATTGCGGGCGACGATGGAGCCGTCGACGCCGTGCACCTCGACGCCGGTCTCAACATATTTTGTCGTGAAGCCGTCGAAGAGATGGGCGATGAGGCCGGAGCGAAATTTGATGATGCTGTGAGCCGCGTCCTCGATGCCGGCCGCCGCCATACCGCCATTCTGGGTCATCGTCGTCACTTCCACCGGCTCGTCGTCGAGGATGAAGCGAAGCAGGTCGACATCGTGGACGGTCAGGTCGAGGATGGCGCCGGCGCCCGCCTTCGGGTCGGTCAGCCGCCAGCCCTGCAGATGCTTCGGCAGGTAGCCGGCATGGGCGACGCGCGCCGACAGCGGCCGGCCGATCTTGCCGGCCTTCACCAGATCGCGCGCCGCGCGATGGATGGCGGCGTTGCGGAGGTGGTGGTTGGTCGCCATGACGACGCCAGCCTTCTCGCAGGCGGCGACCATCGCTTTGGCATCGGCAAGGCTAGTGGCGAGCGGCTTCTCGCAGAGGACATGGATGCCGGCCCCGGCGGCGGCGACTGTCTCGGCGCGATGGCGTTCATTGGTGGTCGAGATGTAGACCGCGTCGATGCCGGAGGCGAGCAGTTCGGGAACGGTCGTCACCGAGCGGGGAATGCCGAACTCCTCGGCATAGGCACGCCCGCGCGCCGCATCCGTGCTCATCACGGCGACGATCTCGCCGCCCGCGGCGCGAATGGCGTTGATCATCCATTCGCGGCCGATCACCGTCGCGCCGATCAAGCCCCAGCGAATTGCAGCCATGGTCTTTCCTCCCGTCATCTTGCTGACGGCGAGGTTAGCCGGGGGGTGAGCAAAGGGGCAAGGAAAGTGCTGGTACAGCTGGTTGGGCTCGAACCAACGACCTACGGATCCACAATCCGGCGCTCTACCAACTGAGCTACAGCTGCATCTTTCAGCGCGCGGAACCTAGAAGGATTGGCGCGGTCGTTCAAGAAAAAAGGGCCGGGGCGCTGTTCCCGCTCGGCAATAGCAAAACGGCCCGGATCGTCGATCCGGGCCGTTCGGCATTCCATGAGGCGCCGATCAGGCGGCCTTGATGTCCTTGAAGGTCTTCTCGACCTGCGTCGCCACCGGCTTGGCGGTGTCGGTCACGAACTTGGTGGTGAGGTCCTGGAGTTCCTTGACCTGCGCGGCGACCGTGTCGAACTGCTTGCGGGCGAAAGAGGTCTGGAGCTCGATCGCCTCGGCGAAGGTCTTGGCGCCGAAGAGGTCGCGGGCAAAGGCGAAGGACGCATCGGTGTTGGTCTTGGCGACATCGAGCGCCTTGACGCCGATGGCGAAAGCGCCTTCGCGCGCGGTCTCGTAGGTATTCTCGACGACGTCGGTGGCTTCCTCGGCGGCCGACTTGATCTTGGCATAGGCGTCGCGCGCCTGGGCGATGCCCTTCTCGGCGAAGTCGCGGAAGGCAGCCGGCACTTCGACGCTCGACATGTCCATGTTGAAGGCTTCAAACGGGGCGGCTACGGAGGCTTTGGCCGCTTTCGCGACTTTGGGGGCGGCAGTGGTCATTTCGATTCAGCTCCTCAGGGGCGTTCGATCTGCGAAACTCACCGGGTGAGGCTCTGCCTCATCTGTGCCGGCGTCGCGATGCCGCTGATATAGCCTCTCCTATTGTGCGTTGCAACATCTTTTTTGCACCGCACAATGGCGTGGCGCCGAAATGCCTATTTCTTCGCCTTGTCCATCGCTCCGGTGGCAGCCCGACCCGCCATTTCGCCGATCTGCTTGCCCTGCTCGGCGACCTTGGTCATCTGCCGCTGGGCAAACTCCTGCTGGATCGCCGCGATTTCCTCAAGGGTACGGGCGCGCACCAGTCGCTGGGCGAGGTCGAACGAGGCCGCCATGTTCTCCTCGACGAATGCCATGGCCTGGCGGTTCACGTCCGTTACGCCTTCCTGGATCGAGCGCGCCGAACCTTCGGCCTTGGCGACTGCCTGCTGGGTGGCGTCGAGAAACTGCGCGAAGGCCTTTTTGGCCTGGTCCACGCTGCGGTCAGCGACCTCACGCATCTGCTCGGGTACTTCAAACGGCGTCCGCGGCATCATGGCATTTGCTCCTGGCTGGCTTTCCCGCCCCCATTGAGAATAGGGCGGGCGGAGACGCTAGGCCACCGAAGTTAACCAAGGACACCGAGAGCCGGTGAAAACCCCTGTTCCTGACGTGGACCGCCCACTGGCCGCGGGGTATTAACGGTTCCTTAAGGACGCGGCGCCGGCCAAGACAGGGGCGCGATGAACGGCAAGACATACGCCTATCTCGACCTTGCCGCGTTGCCCGCGGTGGGGCCGGCTCTGCTCGACCCGCGCCCGGCCTTCGTGTTTCGCGGCGACGGCAGGGCGCTGCTTTGGGCGAACGCGGCCGGGGCGGAATTCCTTGGCGAGCGCGACATGGGCACGGTGCTAGCGACCGGGTTCTCCAGCGCCAACCCCCTCACCCGCCAGATCGCACGACTCGCCAAGCTCCTGCCGGCGGATCGCGCCCGGCTGGAGATGCTCCGCTTTTCCTTCGGCGTCCGACAGGCGGCGCTGACGGCTGCATGTTTGCGGCTGAACTTTCCCGACGGGTCGCGCGCCGTGCTTGCCATCGGCGCCAGCGGCGGCAGCCGGGAATCCATCGTCACCCGCGCCGAAGGCCTTTCGGATGCGATCGCCGGCGCGGACTGTCTGGTCGCCGTGCTCAATGCGGATGGACGCGTGCTTGGCGCCTCGGGCGGGTTCACCCGCCTTGCTCCTGCCGCCGCCGAGATCGACGCCCTCATCGAAGCCTCGTCGGCGGGCAAGGACCGCGTCGCCAAGCGTCCGATCCAGATCGCCGGTGCGTCACGGCCTGCGGGCGTCGCCCGGTTTGAGGCGGGTGGCGGTACCTACTTCCTTCTCATCGTCGGACCGGCCGAGAAGCATTACGCGGGGCCGGTGGAGGACAAGCCCGCGATCGCGCATCCGAAGCGGCCGCCGCCTCAACCGTCGCCGCGCAGTGATTCCATCGAAAGCGAGTGGGAGATCGCCCGCGCCCTCGACGCTGCCCCCGTGCCAACGACACCGGCCCCCGCGCCGCGCAGCGTGCCGGAGCCAACTCCGCCGCTAGTGCTCCGGCAAGCGGTTCCTGAAGTTTCACCGGTCCCGCCGAGGCCCGCCGAGGTCATCGACGCGACCGACGATGATGCCGCCGATCCCGACGACGCAGCGCGCGTCAGCATCGAACAGGGCTTGCGCATCGTGGCGCGCAGCAATGCACCGGCGGAGGAAGAGCCGGTCAGGCCGAAGGCGCCGGACGAGCCGGCACCGCGCTCCAACGTGGTCCGTATGCCCGGGGTCGTCGCGCCGCCGCGCGTCGTGCCGAACGAGCGTCTGACGGGGAGCGAGCAGGACGCGTTCCGCCGGATCGCCGAGGCCCTCGGCGCGCATTCAAGGCCCGGAAGGCAGTGGCCCCACGCGGAGCCTCCGGTCCTCGTCGAGGCGACGGAACAGGCGGCAGCGCGGACGGCCGACACGACGGAACCCGAAGGCCGCCTGCTCGATCGCCTGCCCCTCGGCCTTGTCGTGACCCGCGACCGCCAGACGCTGTTCGCCAACCGGGCGCTCCTCGACATGCTCGGCTTCGACACGCTCGCTGCCTTCGCCGCGGCCGGCGGTGCCGACACGCTCTTCCCGGGAGAGACAGACTGGAGCAGGTCGGGCTCAGGCGAAGGGTTGATGGTCGCGCGGCGGCGGGACGGCACCTCGCTGTCCGTCGAGGCGCGCCTCCACGCCGTCACCTGGGGCAATGCGACGGCGCTGATGCTGTCGCTTCGCGAAGTCGCCCGGCGGCAAGCCGAGGAGCCCTCCGACGCGCTGGTCGTCGACATCGCCTCCAGCGAGCGCCGCGTCGAGGAACTGGAGACGATCCTCGACACGGCGACGGACGGCGTTGTCGTCATCGACGGGCGCGGGCGCATCGGTAACTTCAACCGCAGCGCCGAAGCCCTCTTCGGCATCGAGGCCAATGATGTGCTCGGCCACCCGTTCACCGAGCTCCTCGCCGAGGAGAGCCGCAAGGCAGCGCTCGACTATCTCGACGGCCTTGCCGCCAACGGCGTCGCCAGCGTCCTCAATGACGGCCGCGAGGTCATCGGCAAGGTGCCGAATGGCGGGCTGATCCCGCTGTTCATGACCATGGGCCGGCTCGGCGAAACCGGCAAATTCTGCGCTGTGCTCCGCGACATCACGCAATGGAAAAACGCCGAGGAGGAGCTGGTTGGCGCCCGCCGGGCGGCGGAGCAGGCCAACCAGCAGAAGTCCGATTTCCTCGCCAAGATCAGCCACGAAATCCGCACCCCGCTCAACGCCATCATCGGCTTTTCCGAAGTGATGATGGAGGAGCAGTTCGGGCCGATCGGCAATGAACGCTACCGGGATTATCTCCGCGACATTCACGTCTCGGGCGCCCATCTGATGAGTCTCATCAACGACCTCCTCGACCTGTCGAAGATCGAGGCCGGCAAGCTTGAGCTTGCCTTCGAGGCGGTGGCGGTCAACGAGGTGATCCAGGAGTGCGTCGCGCTGATGCAGCC
>JBDTLN010000230.1:0-4558 GCA_039934795.1 Bauldia sp.
GGTGCTGAAGATCGGCGACCTTGTCTATCTGCCGAAGGAGCGCCGCTTCGCCCTCGGCATGAACCGCTTTTCCTGGGAAAAGGCCGAGGACGGCAGCCGCAAGGATTTCGAGCGCCGCCGCGCGGCGCTGACCTTCGATCGCGTTCTGTCGGTCAAGACCAGCAACATTCGAAGGGACCGGCCGGAGGCGGTGCTGGAGCTGCTCGCCGTCTCCTTTGAGGCGACAGATGCCCCGGCCGGCGCCGTCACCATCATCTTTGCCGGCGGCGGCGCGGTACAGCTGGAGGTAGAGGTTCTCGAGGCCCGGCTCGCCGACCTTGGCGCCGCCTGGGCCACGCGCACCAAGCCGAGCCACGATCTCGCCGACGCTCCCAAGACGCGAACCGCCTGACGAGACGGCTGGGCGGGGAGGGGGGCGTGGCGATCAGGCTCGATCGGGCGGACAAGGATTTCGAGGCGCGCTTCGCTGCGCTTCTCGCCGCCAAGCGCGAGACCGCCGAGGATGTTGAGACGGCGGCGCGTGCGATCATCGCCGACGTCGCTCGGCGCGGCGATGCGGCGGTCATCGAATACACCGCGAAATTCGACCGCAACACTCTGAGCGCCGATACCCTCGCCGTCGCGCCGGACGAGATCGCCGCCGCCGAGGCGGCCGTGTCGGGCGAGGCACGCGACGCGCTCGTCTTCGCCCGCGACCGCATCGAGGCCTATCACCGCCGCCAGCTTCCCGCCGACGAGCGCTACACGGACGCCATCGGCGTCGAGCTCGGCGTCCAGTGGACCGCGATCGAGGCCGTCGGCCTCTACGTGCCGGGCGGCACCGCCGCCTATCCCAGCTCGGTGCTGATGAACGCCGTACCGGCCAAGGTTGCCGGCGTCCAGCGCGTCGTCATGGTCGTGCCGGCGCCGGGCGGCATCCTCAATCCGCTGGTGCTGGTCGCGGCCAGGCTCGCCGGCGTCGACGAGATCTATCGGATCGGCGGCGCCCAGGCCGTGGCGGCGCTCGCCTACGGCACGGCGACCATCCGTCCGGTCGCCAAGATCGTCGGGCCCGGCAACGCCTATGTGGCTGCCGCCAAGCGCCTCGTCTTCGGCATTGTCGGCATCGACATGATCGCCGGTCCTTCCGAAGTCGTCGTCGTTGCCGACGCCGACAACGACCCCGACTGGATCGCCGCCGATCTCCTCGCCCAGGCCGAACACGACGCCTCGGCGCAGGCGATCCTCCTCACCGACTCCGCCGTGCTCGCCGGCGCCGTCGAAGAAGCGGTGATCCGGCAGTTGAAGACGCTGCCGCGCCGCGACATCGCCGCCGCAAGCTGGCGCGACAATGGCGCGGTGATTACGGTGCCGTCGCTGGCGGGCGCCTTCGACATCGTCAACCGCCTCGCTCCGGAGCATCTTGAAATCGCCACCGCCGATCCGGAGGCGCTTCTCGCCAAGGTGCGGAACGCCGGCGCGGTCTTCCTCGGCCGCCACACGCCCGAAGTCATCGGCGACTATGTCGGCGGACCAAACCATGTCCTGCCGACGGCGCGCTCGGCGCGTTTCTCCTCGGGCCTGTCGGTCGCCGATTTCGTCAAGCGCACGTCGATCCTCAAGCTCGGCCCCGACCAGTTGCGAGCGCTGGGCGCCGCCGCCATCACGCTTGCCGAAGCGGAGGGTCTCGGCGCCCACGCCCGCTCGATCGCCATTCGCCTCAATCGCTGACGGCGGCGGCATGAGCCCCGCCCCCGACACGGAGCCTACCGGCCGGCTCGTCGCCGTCGAACTCGACGCGACCTCCATCGCGCCGACCCGCGCCTATATCGAGCATGAGCGCGCCACGGCAATCCTCGACCTCATCGCCGACAATTCGTTCCGTCCCGTCGGCAAGCCCGAGGGGCGGTTCCGGCTCGGCCTCTCCATCGTTGAGCAGAAGCTGGTCTTCGACGTGGCGACGCCGGACCGCATGCCGGTGATCCGCCACATCCTGTCGCTGACGCCCCTCAGCAAGGTGATCAAGGACTATTTCATCATCTGCGACAGCTACTACGCCGCGGTGCGCAGCGCCGGTCCCGCGCAGATCGAGGCGATCGACATGGGCCGGCGCGGCGTCCACAACGAGGGCGCGACGATCCTCCGCGAGCGCCTTGCCGGCAAGGTCGAGGTCGACTTCGATACCGCCCGCCGGCTCTTCACGCTGGTCTCGGCGCTGCACTGGAAAGGCTGACAATGGTTCACAACAAGGCCGTTATCGGCTACCGTCCCGGCCTTCGCATGCATCCGATTCAGGCAAGGCATGGCAAAGGAAGAGATCATTGAATTTCCGGGAATGGTGACCGAGCTCCTTCCCAACGCGATGTTTCGCGTCAAGCTGGAAAACAACCACGAGATCGTCGCCCATACCGCCGGGCGCATGCGCAAGAACCGCATTCGGGTGCTTGCCGGCGACAAGGTTCTCGTCGAGATAACACCCTACGATCTGAGCAAGGGCCGGATCACTTTCCGGTTTAAATAGGCGGACGGCGGGGCAGAGCCTCGCCAGCAAAGAAAAATCGAAAAATGAGCGGACGCCTGAAACTGGTACTCGCCTCTGGCTCGCCGCGACGGTTGCAGCTCCTTGCCCAGATCGGCGTCGAGCCGGATCGCATCGTGCCGGCGACCATCGACGAGACGCCGAAGAAGAACGAACTGCCGCGCAACCTCGCCAAGCGTCTCGCCCGCGCCAAGGCGGAGGCCGCCTTCGCCGCCCTGAAGCTGGATCCGGACTTCGCCAACACCGCGGTGCTCGCCGCCGATACCGTTGTCGGTCTCGGCCGCCGCAGCCTGCCCAAGGCCGAGCTGATCGACGAGGCGGCGACTTGCCTCCGCATGCTCTCCGGCCGCGCCCACCGCGTCTTCACCGGTCTCGCCATCGTCACGCCGAAAGGGCAGCTCCGCCAGCGGCTCGTCGAGACGCGCGTGCGCTTCAAGCGCCTGTCGCATGAGGATATCGAAGCCTATCTCGCCTCCGGCGAATGGCGCGGCAAGGCCGGCGGCTATGCCATCCAGGGTTTCGCCGGCGCCTTCGTCATCAAGCTCTCCGGCTCCTATTCCAACATCGTCGGCCTGCCGCTCTACGAGACCATGACGCTGCTGACCGGCGAGGGCTATCCCGTGCATTTCAACTGGCTGAGCCAGGGCTGAGCCGCATGGCTTCGCCAGGCGAGGCGGAGACCGCAAAGAGCCGCGGGCGGCGGTGCCCGATCTGCGACAAGCCCACCGTCGAGGCCCATGCGCCGTTCTGCTCCAAGCGCTGCGCCGAGGTCGATCTTCATCGCTGGCTGTCGGGGCGCTACGCCATCCCCGCCGTCGAGGCGGACGATGATGGCGAGGAAGGAAGCACGCCCGATGACCGCAATGACTGACGGCGATCTCCTTGAGCGCGGCCGGCGGCGGCTGGAGTGGATCCGCTCGCGCATGGCACTCCTGGCGAACGTGCGGGAGGAATTCGCCGCGGCGCGGCCCTTCGCCGGCAGGAGCATCGGCGTCTCGCTCCACATCGAGCCGAAGACCGCGGTCCTCCTCGAGACATTGCAGGCCGGCGGCGCCGACATCGTCGGCACCGGCAACTACGGCTCGACCCAGGACGACATCGTCGCGGTGCTGGCAGCTTCCGGCATGCGTATCTTCGGGCGCCGCGACGTTACCTGGGAGGAGCACCTCGGCAATGTCGCCAAGGTCGTGGCGGCAAAGCCCGACATCCTGCTCGACAACGGTGCCGACCTTATTGCCGACTCTATCGCGACCGGCCGTGCGGCGCGGGTTCGCGGCGCCAGCGAGGAGACCACCTCGGGCGGCGATCGCCTCCGCTCCGAACTCCGCGGCAAGGTGCCGTTCCCGGTCATCGTCATCAATGACAGCCCGCTGAAGCAGATCGTCGAAAACAAGCACGGCGTCGGCCAGTCGATCGTCGAGAGCTTCATGCGCATCACCAACCTCCTGCCCAATGGCTGCCGCTTCGTCGTCATCGGCTATGGCTGGTGCGGCCGCGGTATTGCCCATTACCTTCGCGCCTTCGACGGGCGCGTCGCCGTCGTCGAGACCGATCCGATCAAGGCGCTGGAGGCCGCGGTCGCCGGCTACCGGGTGGCGCCGCTTGCCGACCTTGCCGGCTGGGGCGAAGTGTTCATCACCGCGACCGGCCGCGCCGGCGTCGTCGGCAAGGAACACTTCCCGCTGATGCGCTCCGGCGCCATCCTCGCCAATTCCGGCCACTTCCCCTTCGAGATCGACGTGCCGGCCCTGAAGGCCGCCGCGGTGTCGCATCGCGCCGTCGACGATGCCATCGACCGCTACGACCTCGCCGACGGCCGCCACCTCGTCCTCGTCGCCGACGGCCGCATGTTCAACCTTGCCGGCCGCGAGCCGAAGGGCAACGCCATCGAGACCATGGATCTCGGCTTCATGCTCCAGGCCCTGTCGCTCGCCCGAGTCGCCACCGCGCCGGAGACGCTCGTTGCCGGGGCGCAGGCCGTGCCCGACGACATCAACCGCGAAATCGCGCTCCGCATGGTGGCGGCGATGGAAAGCGACC
>JBDTLN010000231.1:0-4552 GCA_039934795.1 Bauldia sp.
GAGCCGCTACTCGCCACTTCCTGTCGCAGACCACCGGTTCCCGGCTGCCCGCTAGTTCCTATTTCGCCAAGTCTCCGCCCTTACCACTCGACCCAGGCGCCCTTCGGCTTCTGCCAGACGCTGAGTTCCGGGGCTCCGGCGAAGAGGCCGTCGAGGCCAGCCATTTCGGCCGGGTCCTGATAGACTTGCTTCATCCCCTCGGCGTCGAACCAGACGTCGACTCCAATCGCTTCCAGGGACGGTTTTTCGCCGGGAGGGCTCGCCCGGAAGTACCATTCACGCGACAGAAGCCCTTTGGCGCGGACGCTGTTCACCGACTTCCGGAGGGATTCGGTAAGGATCCGCTCGGCGGATTCCCGCGATTGCACCGGGCCACGGGCCAGACCGACCCAACGGTCGTTCTTGCCGGCCGGGGCTGGCAAGCCGAAACGCGGCAACCCTGGCGTACCGGCCCACAGAACCGCTTCCTTGTCGGTGAAGAGCACCGGCGCCCCTTGCACCCGCGGATCGGCAAAGAACGACATCATGCCCTCGGCACTGTTCCAGTAGTCAATGATGAGGAGTTCGCCCGCCCCCGATTTCGCCGGCTCGACCGGCACGAAGACGGCGTGGCTGAGATCGCCAAAGGAGCGCGCCATCGCGACGCCCTGATCGGTGCCGGCGGCCTGGTTGTGGGCAATCCGGCCAGCCTCGATGTCCTTGGCCGCCAGCGGTCCGCGCACCGTCAGCAGGAACTGAACCGGCGCGGGTTGAATGGAGAGTTTGAAAGGCAGCATCGTCATGGGAAGTCCTCCGTCAGGGTTGCGGCCTGAGCTGGCCGCTGGTTGGGGGACCCTCATAAGAGTGCACGGCAAAAGATGTTCAAGAACATCTTTAGAATTCTGTCTAAGGTCGGCGCACATCAGGAGAAGCGCCATGCCTTACTCGTTGGAACACAAGCAGGAAACCCGGAAACGCATCGTCCAGAGCGCCCGGCGCCTGTTCAACCGCAACGGCTTCGCCGAGGTCACCATCGGCGACATCATGGGCGCAGCCGGCCTGACACATGGCGGATTCTACAAGCATTTCAATGCGAAAGAGGACGTCTATCAGGAGGCCGTCCTCGAATTCATCTGCGCCGAGCGCCCCGAACCCTGGCAGATGCGCCACATCGATCCGGCAGCCAAGGGTCCAGCCCTCGCCCGCATGATCGTCGAGGCGTATCTGTCGACCGACCATTTCGACGACCGCGACGGCTCCTGCCCGATGATCGCCCTGCCCTCGGATGTCGCGCGCGGCAACGAGTCGGTTCGCGAGGGCTTCCGCCGGGTTCTGGAAATGATGGTCGGCGCCTTCGAGGAGAATTTCCCGCCCGCCGAACGCACCAAGCGCGATCGCGCCCTCGCCCTTGTCTCGATGGTCGTCGGCGGCATGGTGCTTGCGCGCGCCGTAGATGATAAGGCCTTGGCCGACGACCTTCGCGACAGCGCCCGCCGGCAGGTTTACGAAACGACGGGCTGGGACAGGATCGACACCGATGACGCAGCCCCGCTCCGCAAGAGTGGATGAGGCCGAAGTTGCCCGCTTCTCGGCGATGGCTGAGGAGTGGTGGGATCCGTCCGGTCCCCTTGCGCCGCTCCACCGCCTCAACCCGATTCGCCTTGCCTGGATCAAGGCGAGGCTCTGCGACCGCTTTGGCCGTGATCCGAAAGATCCCGTGGCGCTGACCGGGCTGCGCATTCTCGACGTCGGCTGCGGAGGCGGCCTCGTCACCGAGCCCCTCCGCCGTCTCGGCGCTGACGTCGTCGGCATCGATCCGTCCGGGGCCAACATCGAGGTCGCCCGGGTCCATGCCGCCGAAAGCAACCTCGCCATCGACTATCGCGCCGACACTGCCGAATCCCTTGCGGAGGCAGGCGAACGCTTCGATGCCGTCCTCATCCTGGAAGTCGTCGAGCACGTCCCCGACGTCCCGGCCTTTGTTTTCGCCTGCGGCGCGATGGTGAAGCCGGGTTGCACGATGATCGCCGCGACCATCAATCGAACGCTGAAGGCCTTTGCCCTTGCCATCGTCGGCGCCGAATACGTTCTGCGCTGGCTGCCGCGCGGCACCCACAGCTACGACAAACTCGTCACCCCCGCCGAACTCGCCGCCGCTTTCCGCGGCGCCGGCCTCGATATCTCGGACGAAACGGGCGTGATGTACGTCCCGATCGCCGACCGCTGGCGCCTGTCGTCGGACATGGACGTCAACTACATGATGGCCGCCGTCAGGGCGCCGAAACCGCCGTATGACTAGTGGCGGTGGCCGGCGCCGGGCCGCACCGGCTCGGTGAGGAAGCGTTCGTTCATCGGCAAGAGCGGCGGCTCATCGATCGCCGCGACCGACGCCTGCTGTCCCTCCAGCATCAACCGCAGGTTTCCGATCGATTGCGTTATGGACTTCTTGAACTCCGCCCCCGCCATGTCGACGAAAGCCCTATCCTTCGGCTTGGGCTTGCCGACTCGTATTTCGATATGGGTGGCGCCGTTCGGGCGTTCTTCCAGCGCGTAGGTGGTGACGATCTTGGGCGAGCCGGGCACCGGCAGCTGGTTGTTCAGCGTCACATAGTCGAACGGACGCCAGTCGAGTACCTCTTCGATGATGGCGTCCTTGCCGTGCATGCAATGGTTCCTGGTACCGACGCCGCGCCGGCCGTTCGCAGACTTCTCGAGGATTGCGTCGGTCGCCTGCCATTTCGGGCGGTGGCCGGGCACGGTAAAGTGCTCCCACACCGTCGGGCGCGGTGCCGCGATATCGAATTCCCAGGTCTCGTAGGCATCGTCCCGGGTTACCTCGGCACGCTGCCGGCCGGTCTCCTGCTCCCACGCCTCTTCCAGATCGCGGAGCCAAAGCTTCACGTCGCCGATTACATCGATGTGTTCGTGATGCTCCATCAGGCCCTGTTGCCCGGGATCGACGCCCATCGCCTTGATGCAGGCGTCGCTGTAAAGTGCGTAGGCGCGGTTGCCGACCTTCTCGCTGACGGCGTTCTTCAGAAGCCGATGGACGAGGATCACGTCGCGCCCGGCGAGTTCCTCTCGCCCGCCCATCTTCTGCTTGATCATCTCGCCGTGATGGATGACGAATTTGAAGTCGAGGCTCTGCATCGTCCGGCACGCGTCGCATTCGCAGACCGAGGCCTGCTTGATGTTGCGCATCCGGCGGCGAAAAGCGAAATAGGTCGCCTCGATCGCATCCTGCATCAGCGACCCGTCGACTTTTTCGGTGACCGCGTAAGCGAAGGCCGCGTCACCCTCGAATTTCGCCAGCCGGAACGGCGGGCGCAGCCCGCGCACCACGGTATCCATCAGATCGGCGATGATGTCCTGCGCGTGTTCGAGTTCGACGGCAGCGAGAAAGTTCGTGTAGCCCGAAATGTCGGCGATGACGAAGCAGGCGGATTCTGCCTTGGGAAGCATGGTTCACCCCTCCCGGCCCTTGCGCCACTACCGGCCGTCGGCCGGATTAGAAGCGCCCCATTGTGCCACGTTTCCCCATACGGCGGAACGCCGCGGAAGGTTTCAAGAGCCGCCGACTGCGCCAGCGCCGGAAGTCGCCCCTGGCGTCGTCGCGGCAGAGTCTGCCTTTCTCGCGCACGGCGATCCTTCAGGAGCGCACGCCGGCCTCGCATCCAGTAGTCTTCAATTGTCCGATCGGTGGCTTTAGGCTCGAAACCGCGGGAACCCTCTCGGTCGATCCACCCTCTTCTCGACCTTCTCCGGAAACAAGACAGTGGCGCTATCGAACGGAGTGCTTTTTGAGAGAATGGCCATGCTCGCGGCCAAAACGCGCGCGCTCGCCGGCAGTCTCAAGACGCTGAAAAAGTCCGGGTTGCCGGTCAACAGCGGGCTCGTCCTTTGCCACGTTCGTGACGAAATCGAATTGCTGCCGCATTTTCTTACCCACTATCGAAGCCTTGGCGTCCGGCGTTTCGCTTTCGTCGACAACGGCTCGATTGACAGCACCCTGCCCTTTCTCCTTGACCAGGCCGACTGCGATGTTTTCCAGTTTCTAGGCGACTTTCGCGAAGCCGCCGCTGGCATGATCTGGAAGAACCTCCTGATGACGGAGTATCGCGCCGCGCCGTGGTTCCTCAGCGTCGATGCGGACGAACACGCGGTCTATGACGGATGGCCGGACTTGCCGCTCGACGATTTCGCAAGCGCGATGAACCGGAACGGTCTGGCCGCCGTCACCGCCATCATGGTCGACATGTACGGTCCAGGGCCGGTCAGGGAGACGGTCGTTGCGGACGGAGCAAGCTTCTTCGACGTATCGCCCCTGTTCGACGGCGAGGGCTATTCGGTCTCAATGCCCGACGACTGGAGAGGCGACAGCTTCCCAAGGCTGGTGATCCGGGGCGGACCGATCGAGCGGCTCCTCGGTGCCGAGAAGTCTGCCTGGTGGGTCAAGACGCCCCTGATCCTCGAGCCCGGCATCTCGTTTCACGACCCCCACAGCGTCTATCCGCCGGCATTGAACTTCGTTGCCCCACGCATTGCCTTGCTCCACTTTCGCTGGCTCGCCTCG
>JBDTLN010000232.1:0-4520 GCA_039934795.1 Bauldia sp.
TCGACTTTATCGTCGTCGGCGCCGGGTCGGCGGGCTCGGTGCTGGCCGACCGGCTTAGCGCCGATGGCAAGTCCAATGTCCTCGTCCTCGAATATGGCGGCGACGACGATTCGATCTTCATCCGGATGCCAAGCGCCCTGTCGATCCCGATGAACAACCCCCGTTACAACTGGGGCTACGTCACCGAACCGGAGCCGGGTCTCGGCGGCCGCAGGCTGGGCGTGCCGCGCGGCAAGGTCATCGGCGGCTCGTCGTCGATCAATGGCCTCGTCTACGTGCGCGGCAATCCGCTCGACTTTGATCGCTGGGAGGAGGAGGGCGCCGCCGGCTGGGGCTGGCGCGACGTGCTGCCTTATTTCCGCAAGGCCGAGCATCGCGCCGACGGCGGCAACGCCTATCGTGGCGATTCGGGCCCGCTCCGCACCCGCTACGGCCGCCTCGGCAACCCGCTCTACAAGGCCTTCCTCGATGCCGCGGTCGAGGCCGGCTACCCGCTGACCGGCGACATCAACGGCTTCCAGCAGGAAGGTTTCGGCCGCCTAGACATGACGGTCCATGACGGCCGCCGCTGGAGCGCCGCCGACGCCTACCTGAAGCCGGCGATGACACGGCCCAACCTTTCCGTCCGCACCCGTTCGCTCGCAACCCAGGTTCTCTTTCAGGGTCGTCGCGCCGTTGGCGTCCGTTATCGCCGCGACGGCATCGAGCGCATTGCCCTGGCCGAGCGCGAGGTGATCCTCTGCGGTGGCCCGATCAACTCGCCGCAACTGCTGAAGCTCTCCGGAGTCGGCCCCGGCGCCGAGCTTGCCGAGTTCGGCGTACCCGTCGTCGCCGACCGTCCCGGCGTCGGTGAGAATCTCCAGGATCACATCGAGTTCTATTTCCAGGTCGCCTCGAAGGTGCCGATCACGCTCTTCTCCTCCATCGGCCTCTTCGCCCGCGCCCTGATCGGGCTTCGCTGGCTTGCCACCGGCGGCGGCCTTGGCGCCACCAACCATTTCGAGGCGGCGGGATTCATCCGCAGCCGGGCGGGCATCCGCTACCCGGACATCCAGTATCACTTCCTGCCGCTGGCTGCCGCCTATGACGGCAGCGCGCTGGCCACCGAGCACGGCTTCCAGGCCCATGTCGGACCCATGCGCTCGAAAAGCCGAGGCCATGTGCGCCTCCGCTCGCGCGACCCGCACGACCAGCCGCACATCCTCTTCAACTACATGAGTCACCCGGACGACTGGGCCGAGATGCGCGCCGGCGTTCGCCTGACGCGCGAGATTTTCGCCCAGCCCGCGTTCGCGGCCTATCGCGGGCGCGAGATCCTTCCCGGCGGCGATGTTGAGACCGACGAGCAGATCGACGCCTTCATCCGCGACAAGGTCGAGAGTGCCTATCACCCGTCCTGCTCTTGCCGGATGGGGTCCGCCGACGATCCGCTGGCGGTGGTCGACAGCGACACACGGGTGATCGGCGTCGAGCGTCTGCGCGTCGTCGATTCCTCGATCATGCCGTCGATCACGACCGGCAATCTCAATGCACCGACGATCATGATCGCCGAGAAGGCCGCCGACGCGATCCTCGCCCACCCGCGTCTGGCGCCGTCCAACGCCCCTTACTTCGTAGCGGCGAACTGGGAAACGGCGCAGCGCTAGCGGGCGTCACCCTTGACGCCTAAGAAGCTGGCATCGCGCCGAACCTCGGCGGTCAGGAGGCGGCGGAACCCGGCTGCCGGCGCTTGGTGAGCTCGAATATTCCGCACCCGTATTCAACGCCGCAATTGGTCTCAACCAGAACCGGAGACAGGGTCTGGTTCTCGATCAGGTCGCCGTCATCGTCGACACAGGAGAAGCGCAGCAAATCGAACCCTGCCCGATCGAGGAGGTCGAGCATGTGGGCCATGCCGAAGACGCGCTCGGAGTTGAAATCGATGCGCTGCGGGCCGATTGGTACCGATAGATACAGAATGCCGTCCTCTCCCAGCATGCGCGCCAGATTGGCGAGACCGGTCAGGTGTCCGTCGGGGTCGAGGCGGTCGCCGTATCTGCCCAAACCGAAATGCTCCAGAGCGTGAAGGCAGGACAGCGAATCGCACATTGCAAGGTGTTGCGCGGCGAGCGGGGCCATCAGGTCAATTTGCGTGAAGGCGACATTCGCAATGCTAGCCTTCAGCGGTCGGATGTCCGCAACTTCGATCTTTCTGAAAGAGGCAACGTGGGCGACAAAGCCGTCGACCCGGGATCCGACATCGACGTGCCGGACGGGGTTGCACTCGTAGATCCGGCGGGCGACGAGCAAGTCCTGATGAAAGTAGTGGCCCTTGGCTGTGCCCGCTGCCGCGCGCCGGTCGCCAAGATATGGATAGAATCTCCCGAACGGCCATTCGCCCGGCGAGCGGTTCATCCGCGCGAAAGCAATGCAGTCCCTAATGAACGCCGGCGTTCGCCAGACCGCCGCCAAAGTCGCTCTCGGATAAAACCCGTAGAGCGAAAAGAGTGACCTGAGGTAGCGCCTGTAAGACTTCGCTGTCTCCATGGACGCAGGAGACCACGCCAGGCAAGCCAAGCCAACGGACAAGCGGCGCCAGGCCCTAGTAGCGCGCGTCGTCGAGCCGGAAGCCGGAACGAAGGCCTGCTTCGAACAGCGCGGCCGGGAACCAGGTTCGCATGAACGGGAAGAGGAACGCCTCGCGCGTCACCTTGTAGCGAAGCGCAGGATTGCGCGCCTGCACCGCCTTCGACACGATGCGCGCGACGACCTCGGGCCCGGGCGCCTTCTTTTCGAACTCGGCCATCTTTCTAATGAAGCGGCCGTGCCAGAGGCGATAGTGCTCGCTTGGGCTGGTTTTGTGGTCGCCCGAATAGAACGGCGTCTTGATCGAGCCCGGCTCGACGGCGGAGACCTTGATACCGAACGGACGGAGCTCGTGCCGGAGCGTTTCGGTCAGGCCCTCGAGGGCGAACTTGCTGGCGTTGTAGATGCCCCAGAAGGGCAGCGGGACAATGCCGGCAAGCGAGGTCACGTTGACAATCCGCCCGGATTTTTGCGCCCGCATGGTCGGCAGCACCGCCTTGGTGACGCGGAACGCGCCGAAAAAATTCGTCTCCATCTGGGCCTTGGCCTGCTCGATGGTAGTCTCTTCGACCGGACCACTGAGGAGGTAGCCGGCATTGTTGACGAGGACATCGATGCGGCCGGCTTCCTTGAGGAGAGCGCCGATGCAGGCCGCGACCGACTCGTCGGAACGGACATCAAGCGTCAGCATGTCGATGCCGTCGCCCGCCGGTCCGCCGCCCTTGCGGCTGGTCCCGAAGACGCGGAATCCGTCGACGAGGAGCTGCCGCGCGATGGCGTCGCCGATCCCCGATGCCGCGCCAGTGACCAGTGCCACCTTGGCGGGTTTCTCCGGTGCCGTTATCTTCGCTGCGTCGGCCATGACAGTCACCCTCACCGGCTGAGACTTTCAATATGAAAGTGATGACTTTCAATATAGAAGTCAAGTCAACAAGGATTTCGGCGCGTGGCCGGCCGGCCGGCTGAGGCAGAAATGACCAAACGCCAATACGATCAATATTGTCCGCTCGCCTCGTCGCTCGACATCGTCGGCGAACGCTGGGCGATGCTGGTCGTCCGGGAATTGCTGTCGGGGCCGAAACGCTTCGTCGACCTCGAAGCCGGCCTGCCCGGAATCGGCACCAACACGCTGGCGACGCGCCTAGACGAGCTCGAGGCAGGCGGCGTCATCGCCCGTCGCCGCCTGCCGCCGCCGTCGCCGGCGACGGTTTATGACCTCACCGAATGGGGACGCGAACTGGAGCCGGTGGTCATCGGCATCGCCCGCTGGGGCTCGTCCCGCCTCGCAACGCTGGAGGCGCGCTATCCGCTCCGCGCCACCTGGTTCGCCATTGCGCTGAAGGCCTTTTTCCAGCGCGCCGCCGTCCGCGACCTCAAGGCCGTGGTCGAATTGGCTTTCCCGACCGGCACGCTGACGCTGCGGTTTGCCCGCGGGGATTTCGACGTTGTCAACGGCCCGGCCGAAGCACCGGCGCTCCGCCTCGTCACGAGCGAGCAGACTTTTCTCGAATTTCTTCTGACGCGTGGCGCGAGGCCGCGTGGAAAGGACTTTCGCGTGGAGGGCGACGCATCCCTGCTTCCCAGGCTTGCCGCAGCGTTCCCGCTCAAGCCCGAAACCGCTGATAGCCCCTAGAGCCGGTCAGCCGGTCGTCGTCCGGCCCAGGCGTCCGCCAGCAGCGCCTTGATGTCGTCGCGGGTGAACGACCGCGGGTTCCAGTAGGGGTTGGCGACCGCGAGATCGGCGGCGCGGTCGAGGTCGCTCTCCGGCATTCCGATGTCGCGAAGGGCGGTCGGCGCGCCATTGGACCTTGCCAGATCGAACAGGCCACCCGCGGGATCGGCGACGCGGAGGGCGAGCGCCACCCGCTGCATCGCGTACGGCGCCGCCGTCGCGTTGAACGCGATGGCGTGCGGCAGGATCACCGCGTGGGTCTCGGCGTGCGGCAGGCCAAATG
>JBDTLN010000233.1:0-4514 GCA_039934795.1 Bauldia sp.
TCTCGACTCCGCCGCGCCCATGGTCGGCGCCTCGGCGGCGATCTCGGCGCATATGGCGGGCGCCAGCCGCTTTGTCTTCACCACCGGGATACCGGTCGGATTCGGGCGGGCGCCGCCGGAGGTCTATCGGCGGCCAGCGGAACCGCTGGCGGCGATCATCCGCGACCGGCGGGTCTTTCTCTTCCTTGTGACCTGGTTCGGCATCAACCTTGTCTTCGGCGTCTTCGGGTCGAGCGGCGGCCTGACGTCCGGCGCCATTGCCTGGCAGGCGCATATCGGCGGGTTTCTCGCCGGCCTCATTCTCTTTCCGCTCTTTGATCCGGTTGGCACCCAGGCCGCCGAGGGCCCCCTTCCGCCAGCCGGTCCTGACCGGGCTTAAGTTCGCCCATTTTCCGCGGCATCTTGTCAAGACCGCGCGAAGGACGCATCGTTGCGGTCCAGATGAGCTGGTCGAGCCAGGGAGTGTGCGCCATGACGGTTGCCGCTATTCTCGCGCAGAAGGGCCGTGACGTCGTCACCATCGATCCCGGCAAGACCGTGGGCGATGCGGTGACCATGCTGGGAGCCCACAAGATCGGTGCTTTGGTGGTGGTCGAGAACCGGGACCGCATTGTCGGCATTGTCTCGGAACGCGACATCGTCAAAGGCCTTGCCCGCGAGGGCAGCGGCCTTCTTGCCGAAACGGTTGCCTCGATCATGACCAAGAAGGTCGTAACCTGCATCGAACGGGAGACGATCAACGACGTGATGGGCCGCATGACCCGTGGCCGCTTCCGCCACCTGCCGGTCGCGGCGGGCGGGCGGCTGACCGGCATCGTCTCGATCGGCGACGTGGTCAAGGCGCGGATCGAGGAGGTCGAGCGCGAGGCCGAGGAAATGCGGAGCTATATCGCGACCGGCTGAGGCCGGGTCACGCCAGCGCCGCGACCGTTTCCTTGATTTCGCCGACCATGCGCCGGCTGCATTGGTAGCCGATGTCGATCATCTCCCGAGCTCGGTGGAACTCGAACAAACCGATCTTGCCGAGCTTCGGACCGATCATCACGTCCGGCGGGTCGCCGGCAAGGCGCGAGCGGGCGATGCGATCCTGGATGATGTTGAAGGCTTCCATCATCACCGACGAGATGCTCGGCGGGCCGGTGTCGCGGCCGATGAGCTGGCGGCGGAAGGCGCGGCGCGCCTGACGGGTGTCGGTGAAGCCTTCCTCGGGGACCTCTTCGAGGAGCTCGGCAAGCGGATCGGAAACGTGGTTCTGGACGACGGTCCCCCGGCCGAAGCCGTCGGCCGACAGGTTGACGGCGATGACGAAATTGGCGCCGAGGGCGCGACACACGGATACCGGGATTGGATTGACCAGCGCGCCGTCGACAAGCCAGCGCCCGGAGACGCGCACCGGCTTGAAGATGCCGGGAAGGGCATAGGAGGCGCGCATGGCTTCGACGATCGGGCCGCGCGATAGCCAAATTTCATGGCCCGTTGCCAGTTCCGTGGCGACGGAGACGAAGCTCTTGTCGAAGCTCTCGATGCGTTTGCCCTGAAGCCCGTCTTCGAGAAGGCGCGCCAGCCGGTTGCCGCCGATCAGCCCGCTGCCGGCAAAGCTGAGATCCATGAGACCGAAGACGCGGCGGCGCGTGAGCCCTGTGGCGAAACGTTCAAGCTCATCGAGACCGCCGGCGACGTAGCAGCCGCCGACCACGGCGCCGATCGACGTCCCGGCGACGATGGACGGGCTGATGCCGGCTTCCTCGAGGGCATGGAGCACGCCGATGTGGGTCCAGCCGCGCGCCGCGCCACCGCCGAGGGCGAGGCCGATGCGGACCTTTCCGGGCGCCTCACGGTCGTCGGCACCTGCGTCGGTGACGCGGGCGGGACCCGAGCCGCCGCGAAGGAAGCCATTGCCGAAGATGCGCATTTGCCTGCCGTCCTTTGCCCCCCTCGCGCAAAGCTACGCCGAACCAGCCGATCATATAGCGGCGTCAAGGAAGAACGTTAATCGGCCGGGTCGCGCGATATTGTGACCCGCCCGTGCGGCATGGCGGCATCGAAGCCGAGCACGATGGCAGGCGTGGCGGGTGCGCCGAGGGGAATCGAACGATAGAAGCAGGAGCGGTAGCCGCGGTGGCAGGCAAGGCCGTCGCCTTGCATCTCGACCTTGAGCAGCAGCGTGTCCTGGTCGCAATCGATGCGGAGGTCGACAACCGAAAGGGTGTTGCCGCTTTCCTCGCCCTTTCGCCACAGACGCTGGCGCGACCGGCTCCAGAACCAGGCTTGACGGGTCTCGATGGTACGGGCGAGGGCTTCGGCGTTCATCCAGGCGACCATCAGCACATCGCCGCTGGCGGCGTCGGCGGCGATGGCGACGATCAGACCGTCGGCGTCGAACTTCGGCGCGAAGGCCGTGCCGGTTTCAACGGCGTCGTGATCGCCGCGGGCGGCGAAGGGGGAGGGAGGGTTTGTTCCACTCACCCCGGCTGACCGCCCTTGATGAGGGTCATGAAGCGGAGCTGCTCGGCCGGGTCGTCGCGGAAGACGCCGGTGAACTGGGTGGTCACCGTCGAGGCGCCGTGCTTCTGGACGCCGCGAAGCGTCATGCATTGATGCTCTGCCTCGATCATGACCGCGACGCCACGCGGCTTCAGGGCTTCGTCGACGGCGTGGACGATGTCGGCTGTGAGGCGCTCTTGTGTCTGCAGGCGCTTGGCGAAGATATCGAGGACGCGGGCAAGCTTGGAAAGTCCCACGACCTTGTCGGTCGGGAAATAGGCAATGTGGGCACGGCCGACGAAGGGCACCATGTGGTGCTCGCAATGGGAATAGAAGGGGATGCCGCGGACGAGGACGATGTCGTCATAGGAGCCGACATCCTCGAAGGTGCGCTCCAGCGCATCGTCGGGATTCTGGCCGTAGCCGGCGTAGAACTCCTCGTAGGCCTTGGCGACCCGGCTCGGCGTATCGAGGAGGCCCTCGCGGGCGGGGTTGTCGCCGGCCCAGGCGATCAGGACGCGCACAGCCGCCTCGGCCTGCTCCCTTGTCGGGCGGACAATTTCCTCGGCGCGGAACGCGCTCACCGCGGCGGCGGGCTTTTTGGTAAATGCATCCATTGTGGTCTCCGGGGCCCTTGCGGGCACGAATTCCCTTGCCTGCAGCGGGAAATGAGGGTGTCAGCGGTGACTATATAGTCGTCCGAAGCAGCGTTGCGAAGCATCTCTTTCCGCGGATGGCAAACCCGGCGGAATTCCGTTCCGCGCGGGCGGTGAAGGCGTCGCGGACTGGCGGGGCGTATCCCGTTCACCTATATGTCCCCGACAACCCAAAGGTCCGGACATGCTGGACGACATCTACAACAAACGCATCCTGGAATTCGCGGCGACCATTCCGCTGCTCGGCCGCCTGCCGGCGCCGGACGCCTCGGCGACCGCTCATTCCCGGCTTTGCGGGTCGACAGTGACGGTCGACCTGAAGATGGATGGCGAGGTCATTACCGACTTCGCCCACGAGGTGAAGGCCTGCGCGCTCGGTCAGGCTTCGTCGTCAATCATGGCGCATCACGTTGTCGGCGCCAGCGCCGGGGAATTGCGGGCCGTGCGGGAGGCCATGCGCAAGATGCTGAAGGAGAACGGGGAGCCGCCGGAGGGGCGTTTCGCCGATCTGGCCTATCTGGAGCCGGTGCGCGACTACAAGGCGCGGCACGCCTCGACGATGTTGACGTTCGACGCAGTGGTCGACGCGATTTCTCAGATCGAGGCGAAGCGTGGCGAGACCATAGCTGCGGCGACCTAGTGTCGTGGCAAGCGGATGGTGGCGGGCCGCGCTCCTGACATGACGACCAGCCAGGCAAAGTGGAAGGCGTCGATGCGACGGAACCCGACTTGCCGGTATTGCCGGTAACGCTCAAGCAACTGGGACATGACCAAACCTCCTGACGAGCCCGCGGTTTCTGCCAGAACTCCCCTTGCGTCCCTTCCGTTCCGTAAGGCTGCGCCGAAAGACTGAAGAATTTCTTGACGACGGCCGGAGGTGCCCTCCGCCCGGATCAGAATGAAGGTGCATGGGTGCTCTCGCGACTTCCCGCTCTCCTCGGCATCGGGCTGGTGCAGGCCTACCGGCTGACGCTGTCGGCGGTTATGGGCCGGCAGTGCCGCTATTTGCCGACCTGCTCGGAATACACGGAGGAAGCGATCCGCCGCTACGGGCTATGGGCGGGGACCTGGATCGGTGTCGCCCGCTTCCAACGCTGCGGGCCGAACGGCGCCGCCGGGTTCGATCCGGTGCCGGACGCGCTGCCTTCGGATGCGGCCTGGTATATGCCCTGGCGCTACGGGCACTGGACCGGGGCACACATGCACCCGGATTCGCGGCTGGATATCTGAGGGAGGGGTGCGATGAAGCTGCCGGCGTTTCCGGTCGAGGGCGGATGCCAGTGCCGCGGCGTGCGCTACAGTGTGCTCGGCCCGCCGCTCAGCGTCTACAACTGCCACTGCAAGGATTGCCAGCGGTTGAGTGGCGCGACTTAC
>JBDTLN010000234.1:0-4500 GCA_039934795.1 Bauldia sp.
CGGCCCCGCCTGCAGCGGCTCCAGCACGCCGCCGATGCCGGCCCCGCCGGAGAGGTGGACGTGCTTGCCGATCTGTGCGCAGGAGCCGACTGTCGCCCAGGTGTCGACCATCGTTCCCTCGCCGACATGGGCGCCGAGATTGACGAAGGACGGCATGAGGACGACGTTCGGCGCGATGTAGGCGGAGCGGCGGACGATGGCGCCGGGCACGGCGCGGAAGCCGGCGGCTTCGAATTCGCCCGGACCCCAGCCGGCGAACTTCGAGGGCACCTTGTCCCACCACGTGGCGTGCCCGGGCCCGCCGGTGATCGCTTCCATCGGGTTGAGGCGGAAGGACAGGAGCACCGCCTTCTTCAGCCACTGGTTGACGATCCAGTCGCCTCCCGTCTTCTCGGCGACCCGCACCGCGCCGCGGTCGAGGAGGATCAAGGCCTCGTTGACCGCCTCGCGCACCGCGCCCCTGGTGGCGGCGCCGATGTTGGCGCGGTCCTCAAAGGCCGCCTCGATGGTTGATTGCAGTCCGGCGGTATCGGTCATGTTGCTCCCCGTTTTTGCCGGCGGAAACTAGGATATGCAGCGATGCCTGACAATTGCCGCCGTTGACTCAGCCAGGAGGCGGACGCAGTTTCGGTGAGGGGGATTCGTGGGAGAATCCGCATGGCCGACAGCAAGAGCAAGCGTGGAGCAGCTGACCGACGCACCGTCTCGGCGAGTGAGAGCTACGAGGTCAACTACTTCGCGACGAAGCACAACATCACGCGGGAGCAGGCGCGCAACCTGATCGCCAGGGTAGGCAACAACCGGAACAAGCTGAACAGCGCCGCGTCTCGCCTGAAAAAGAAATCCTGATCGCTGGTTCTGCCAGCACAGACGCGCGGCGTTAGTCGCGCGTTCTGATCGCCGCGCCGACAGTCTGAAGGAAGCCGCCGAGGTCGTCGGTCACGTGATCGACAAAAGGCGCGTCGCGGCCTTCCATTTCCCAGTCGTCCGAGATCACTTCACCGATCCCCGCCGGCACGACCAGCACCGTCGCCATGCCGAGTTCGTGCGGCACCGCGAGGTTGCGCGACAGATCCTCGAACATCGCCGCCTGGTCGGGTTTGATTCCCGTGGCGGCGATGAAGCGGTCATAGGCCTCGCGGCCCGGCTTCGGCAGGAGGTTTGACGAGACGATGTCGAAGATGTCCTCGAAATGCTGCGTCACGCCGAGGCGCTCCGCCACTTTCTCCGCATGCCGGCGCGAGCCGTTGGTGAGAATGAACTTCCGCCCCGGCAGCGCCTCGATCGCCGCGGCGAGCGCTGGGTCCGGCTGTACCGGCGTATGGTCGATATCGTGGACGTATTCGAGGAAATCGTCCGGCGTTATGCCGTGTTCGAGCATGAGGCCGCGCAGGGTCGTCCCGTAGCGCCGGTAATATTCCTTCTGCAGCGTCTGCGCCTCGTCGGCGCCGAGCTTCAGGAGCTGCTGCACGTATTCGCGAATGCGATTGTCGACCTGTGCGTAAATATTGACGTGGCGCGGGTAGAGCGTGTTGTCGAGGTCGAAGACCCACGCCGTTACCGAAGCGAACTGTCCGAGATCGCGGCCAGCGCTCTTTCCGCCCGCGGGCGGCACAGACTTGATCATGGCCGGATCAGCGTGCCGGCGCCGTGGTCGCTGAAGAGTTCCAGGAGGACCGCATGCGGCGTCTTGCCATTGACTATGACGACGCCCTTGACGCCCCGTTCCAGCGCCTCGACGCAGGTCTCCACCTTGGGGATCATGCCGCCGGTGATCGTGCCGTCGGCGATCAGGCGCTTGACGTCCGCGACGGTCAGCTCCTTGAGCAGCTTGCCCTCTTTGTCGAGCACGCCCGGCACGTCGGTCAGGAAGAGGAGGCGCTCGGCGTCGAGGGCGCCGGCGATGGCGCCGGCGAAGGTATCGGCGTTGACATTGTAGGTCTCGCCGTCGGCGCCCGGCGCCACCGGCGCGATCACCGGGATCAGTTCGGCCTTCAGCACCATGTCGATGACGGCGCGGTTGACGGTCCTGGGCTCGCCGACGAAACCGAGGTCGACCACTTTCTCGATGTTCGAGTCCGGATCCTTCATCGTCTTCGTCACCTTCTCGGCGAAGACCATGTTGCCGTCCTTGCCCGACAGCCCGACCGCCTTGCCGCCCTCGGCATTGATGGCGAGCACGATCTCCTTGTTGATCGAGCCGGCAAGGACCATCTCGACGATCTCGACCGTCTGCTTGTCGGTGACACGGAGGCCGCCGCGGAACTCGCTTTTGATGCCGAGCCGGTCGAGCATCTCGCCGATCTGCGGCCCGCCGCCATGGACCACCACCGGCCGCACGCCGGACGTCTCCAGAAGCGTGATGTCGCGGGCGAAGGCCTTGGCAAGCTCGGGGTCGCCCATGGCGTGCCCGCCATACTTCACCACGACGATCTTCCCGTCATAGCGCAGCATGTAGGGGAGGGCGGCCGAGATCAGCCGCGCCCGGGTGATGGCGTCCTCGGTCTCCTGGTCGGCGGCGGCGGTCATGGCAGGTCTCACGGCGAAGCGGGCCGGTTCTATAGCCGCTTTCGTGTCCGGTCTCAATTTGCCGGCTCTATTGCGGAAACAACGCCGCCCATGCCTTGAGCGTTTCGTCCGCCACCAGCGGGAAGCCCTGAAAATCCTGCCAGAGTTCGATGGCCGAGGCGCCGAGGGCGATGCCCTTGCGGATGGTTCCTTCGAAGTCGTCCGGGGTTTCGCGGAAGGTCTGGAACTCGATCGCCGGCCCGAGCCTCTGCATGGCCGCATAGATCGGCAGGATCGCCGCCGGTGGAGCGGCGTCGAGGTCGTGATTGTCGAGGACGCAGCGCGCGCCGATCGACTGCCGGCACGCCGCCATCACCGCTTCGGTGAACGCCGGATCGCTCGCCGCCGGACCGGCGGCGGCGCGGAACGGATTGACCGACAGGACGATGCGGGTGGTCTGCCATGGCGCGTAGTCTGCGACCGCGTCGCTGAGGCACGCGCGATAGGCCGCGTCGGTCAAGCCGGTGCCACGGAGCGGAGCCTGCACGGTGTCCTCGGTGGGCAGGAAGAACGGCTCGGCCGTCACCGTCATGCACGACGTCACCGAGACTTCGCGGATGAGCGGCTCCTCGTCGTAGCGGGCCGCGAGCATCTCCTGGAAGTCGGCCCAGGCGTGCCGGTATTCTTCGGTCCAGAAGCGGCCGAGGAGCCGCGACTTGCCTTGATGCGTGACCGCGATGGGCAACCCGCCAAGCGACATTGCCCAGGGCGGCGCCATGAAGCCGCCCCAGACCCGAAGCTTCACCGCCAGCGGCCGTTGCGGGTTGGAGACGTTGTAAGCCTGCACGTCGCGGAGCGCCTCGTCGATTGCCGTGTCGTCGGCGAGCGCCGCCCCCGCGGTCGGCTGCAACTGGCGCCAACTCGCCACGATCACAATGCCACCGAAGATGCCGGGCTTGGCGAGCAGCGGCCGCAAGTTGTTGACGGGCTCGCCGCCGGCCGCGACAAAACGGTACGCCCCCATCGAGACGAGCCCGCGGATCGGCGGTTTGCCGTCGGCGGCCGCGCCGGCGATCCCGAGGAGCGTCGCGGCCAGAGAAAGCACCACAAGCCGGCGCATCGGTCTCCGATTCCCGTTGATCCCGGAGAATAGCACGCTCGCCGGGGCTTCCGGCGGCAACACTAGAGGAGCGCCGCGATCTCGCCCCTCAGCACGTCGATCCCGGCGCCGGTGTCCGACGATGTCGCCAGCACCTCCGGATGGGCCGCCGGCCGCTTGGCGATGGCCGCCCGAACGGCGGTGACGGTGGCGGCGAGCGCCGGCGGTTTCAGCTTGTCGACCTTGGTCAGCACGACCTGGTAGCTGACCGCCGCCTTGTCGAGAAGTTCGAGCGCTTCGATGTCGATGTCCTTCAACCCGTGACGCGAGTCGACGAGGACGTAGACGCGGCGCAGGCTCGCCCGGCCGCGGAGGAACGTGAAGATCAGCCGCGTCCATTCGGCGACCACCTCCTTCGGCGCCTTGGCGAAGCCGTAGCCGGGCATGTCGACCAGCGTCGGTGCGGCGTCGGTGGTGAAGAAGACCAGCTCCTGCGTCCGCCCGGGCGTGTTGGAGGTCCGTGCGAGCCCCTTTTGTCCGACCAGCGCGTTGATCAGCGACGACTTGCCGACATTCGAGCGCCCGGCGAAGGCGACTTCGATGCCCGCCGGCGGCGGCAGGGCGTCGGTATTCGGCGCGCTGCTGACAAAGTGCCAGCTCCTGGCAAAAAGCAGGCGGCCGGTTTCGATTTGCCCGGCGTCGGGCGCGGCGCGGTCGGTCATGTGTGCCGGCCGCGGGCCTCAGCCCTGCGCGTCCGCCTCGCGCGGCTTGCCCTTCGGTCCGCGCTTTGGCTTGCGCGGCGGCTTTGTCTCGTCCTTGACGGCGGCATCGTCGTTGGCCGCCGCCGGCAACGCCGGCTTGGCGGTCGCAGCCGCCGCAGCGGCAGCTGCGGC
>JBDTLN010000235.1:0-4486 GCA_039934795.1 Bauldia sp.
TCGGTCGGAAATACGAAGGGCGCGGCCTTGGCCGCGCCCTTTTCGTTTGCCCGCTTGCTCCTCCGTCAGGCGCTGACGAGGCGGAGGCCTTTGTCCAGCACTCTCAAGACGTTGGCGAGGTCGTGGCCGCGCTTGAGAATGAGGCCGGTGGCTGCAACCACGGAATAGGCGCCCTGGCGGCGGGCGAGGCGCGGCTGCTTGATGATGCGGTAGAGGGGAACTTCGGAGGAACGGCGGAAAACCGAGAAAACCGCCTCTTCCCTCAAATGATCGATGGCGTAATCGCGCCATTCGCCATCGGCGACCTTGCGGCCGTAAATCAATAGAATTTCGTTAAGCTCCTGGCGATTAAAGCTGATCGGGGCTTGCGCCGGACCGGCTTCTCTAACGGCGGCGAGGGCAACCAGGGACCCTCTGCCGCCGCGCGGCTCTTTATCGTCGCCTTCGCTCATGGCTCCTCCTTCCTGTCGTCCGGCTGTCATGATCGACCTGTTCGGAATGGGAGGCAAGACCGGGGCGTGCGGCGCATTTCTTGCCGCACTACGATTGACCGCTCGCGTGGCAGAAAAGCCCGCATCTTTCCTTTTTTTTGCCCTTTTTCAGCCCTTCCCCGGCCACGGACCACCATCAGTCTTCGATCGTTGCCTCAGACGGTCCGGTTCGACGGAGGCTTCGGTAATTCTCAGCCCCCCAGCCCCCCGGGGTTTTTCGTCGAGCCGGACCACCTTCTGACGGCTACCCAGATCAAGTTCAGAAACTTCCATCGGCCGGCACTTTCGCCGGCCGATGTTTTTTCGACGGCCTCCCGCACTTGAAAGCGGCGACACGACCGGCAATATCCACGCCGAAATTTCCGGCGGAGCTGGTTTGACGATGGCGGAGAGCGAGACGGTCAAGGAAGCGGGCGAAGAGGTGCGTCCGTTCGAGGCGGAGGTCTCCCGACTCCTCCAGCTGATGGTGCACTCGGTCTATTCGAATCGGGACATCTTTCTGCGCGAACTCATCTCGAACGCGGCCGACGCTTGCGAGAAGCTGCGGATGCTGGCGCTCGACAGGCCCGAACTGACCGCCGACGATCCGGGCCTCAAAATCACGCTCATTCCGGACAAGGTCGCCGGCACGCTGACGGTCGCGGACAACGGCGTCGGCATGGATCGGGCCGAGCTCATCGACAATCTCGGCACCATCGCCCGGTCCGGCACGCGCGCCTTCCTCGACAGCCTGAAGAAGGACGGCGAAGGCTCAGCGCTGATCGGCCAGTTCGGGGTCGGCTTCTATTCCGCCTTCATGGCGGCCAGCGAGGTCACCGTGGTGTCGCGCCGCGCCGGCAGCGGCGAGGCTTGGCGATGGACGTCGGATGGCGCCGGCAGCTACCGGGTGGACCCGGCGCCGCCGGCCGAGGCGCCAGCCCGCGGGACGCGCGTTACCCTCAAGCTCGCCGAGGACGCCAGGACCTACGCCGAGGAAGCAACGATCGAGCGCGTCGTCGCGGCCACCTCGGCCCATGTCCCGGTGCCGATCGTCGTCAAGCTTGGCGACGGGGTGGCGGAGAAAACGCTGACCGACGGCAGCGCCCTGTGGCGGAAGCCAAGGAACTCGGTGACAGCGGAGGAATACGCCGAGTTCTACCGCTTCGTCGGCGGCTTCGACGATCCGGCGCTGACGGTGCACTACCGCGCCGAGGGGCGTCACGAATATTCCGTCCTCCTCTTCGTGCCATCGATGAAGCCGCTCGACCTGTTCGACCCGTCGCGAAAGGGCAGGATCAAGCTCTACGTGCGACGCGTCTTCATCACCGACGAGGCGGAAATCCTGCCGGCCTGGCTGCGGTTCGTCCGCGGCGTCATCGATTCGGAGGATCTGCCGCTCAACCTGTCGCGCGAGATGCTGCAGAAGAATCCGGTGCTCGAGGCGATCGGCAAAGCGGTGACCAACCGGATCCTTGCCGACCTCGAAAAGCTCGGGCAGGACGACAAAGCGACGTTCGAGAAGATCTGGGAGGCTTTTGGCGCGGTCATCAAGGAAGGGCTCTATGAGGATATGGAGCGGCGCGATGCGCTTTATGCGATCGCGCGGTTCCGGACCTCGACCGGCGGCGAGGCGTGGCGGAGCCTCTCCGACTACCTCGCCGCGTTGCGCCCGAACCAGACGGCGATCTACTACGCCCTCGGCGAGG
This sequence comes from Bauldia sp., assembly GCA_039934795.1. Lineage (GTDB taxonomy): Bacteria > Pseudomonadota > Alphaproteobacteria > Rhizobiales > Kaistiaceae > CAMCWB01. Next base: position 2,177 of record JBDTLN010000235.1, read on the forward strand.
ATGCCGAGACGATACGCAAGAGCCCGCATCTGGAGGGCTTTGGTCGCCGCGGAATCGAAGTGCTGGTTCTCTCCGACCCGGTCGATGCGTTCTGGGTGCGCACCGCCCTCGGCTATGAGGGCAAGCCCTTCCAGTCGGTGACGCAGGGTTCAGCCGACCTCAACAACATTCCGCTGGCCGACACGGAGACAGGCGGCGAGGCGGCACCGGAAGCGGCGGTGGCGACGCTTGCCGCCCTGTTCAAGCAGGCGCTCGGCGACAGGGTGAGTTCGGTCCGCGCCTCGGCGCGGCTGACGACGAGCGCGGTGTGCCTTGTCGCGTCCGATCTCGGGCCGGACCGGCAGCTGGAGAAGATTCTCGCCAAGCATCAGGAGCTGAAGGCGAAAAGCGCACCGGTGCTGGAGCTCAATCCGACCCATGGGCTGGTCAGGTCGCTGGCCGCCAGGGCGGTGGCGGGCGGTGGCGCCGATGCGATCGAGGACGCCGCCATTATCCTTTACGGTGAGGCGAGGATCCTTGACGGCGAAACACCCGACGACCCGGCCGATCACGCTGCACGGGTCGGGCGGCTGATCGAGAAGGGGCTGGGGTAGCTAGACCGCAGCCTCGTAGGCGCGCTCGAGCATCAGCCGGCACTCGTCTGCCTGAAGGCGCGCCGAGGTCTCGACGCAACGCGCCGCGATGTCGCGCAGGTCGCGAATCGCGGCGTCAACGGCGGTGAGAAGATCGATGTCGCCGGATTCCTCGGCAATGTCGGCTCTGGAACGGAACTGAATGATCGTGGCCATGTGCGCGCGCCCCTGCCGACGAATCAGTACGATCGGCGTGAGGAGCATTCCGCCGGAAAATGGTTAGACGGGAGTAAACGCCGGACGACGGACCTAGCGGGTCTCGGGGGGAAGCGCGGCCGCACCGAGCACCATGCCGGGAAGGCCTTTGTGCTTCTCGGTCTGAAGCAGCACGGCGCATCGGCCGACCTTGGCCTGGCTCATCTCGCTCTTTGGCAGGTCGACCGACATCGCCTCGCCCTTCCACATGGCGATCGGCCGGAGCTTCTTGACGACGTTGTGGTAGGTGATCGTCTCGCCGCGGTTTTCGCCGCGGGCGATCGGCACAGTGACGGTCGGCTCGTACATCACCAGCCAGGCCGTGCCCTTCGTCTGGGTCGGATCCGTTGCGGCGCCGATGTTGACATGCACCGCGTCGTCGGTCGAGGTGAGCGCGATCGGCACGGGCAGGCCGCTCGCTTCGGCGCGGCTCACCGCCGCATCGAGTGCTGTCCGGTTGCTGCCGACAACGTGCTCGCCGCCGTTGACGACGATCTGCGGCGTGTAGACCTGACGATCGCCGCGCGCCTCCGAATAAGCCTTCTGGCGCTCGGAGAATTCGTGACTGGCAAGCGTGTCCTTCCAGCCAAGATAGTCCCAGTAATCGATGTTGAAAGACAGGGCGAGTATGTCGTCGCGCGCCACATACTCACCGAGCAGCTTGTCGGCGGGCGGGCAGGACGAGCAACCCTGGCTGGTAAACAGCTCGAGGACGGCGCGCGGCTGGGCAGGCGTTTCGGCTGTCGAAGCGATGACACCGGCAACGGCCAGGCCCGCGAGAATCACTTTCCTGTGCATGCTGAATGCGCCGGTTCCCAAGTCTTTTCCAGATGCGTCCGACAAGGGCCCCCCCTCCGACGCTGCCTGCCCAAGCTAACGGACAGGCTAGCTCAAATGCGAGTCACGATCCCTTGAGAGAATCGTCAAGCCGCCAGGTGGCGGAGTACGTAGTGCAGGATGCCACCGTTGTTGAAGTACTCAAGCTCGTCAAGCGTGTCGATGCGGCTGACGAGCGGCACCGTCTTGATGCTGCCGTCGGCGAAGGTGATCGAGGCGGTGAGCGTCTCGCGCGGCGTCAGGCCGGCGGCGAGGCCAAGGATGGTTACCGTCTCGTCGCCGCGGATGCCGAGCGACTGCCACGACGTGCCGTCCTCGAAGACCAGCGGCAGCACGCCCATGCCGACAAGGTTGGAGCGATGGATGCGCTCAAAACTCTGGGCGATGACGGCGCGCACGCCGAGAAGACGCGTGCCCTTCGCCGCCCAGTCACGCGACGAGCCGGTGCCGTATTCCTTGCCGGCGAAGACGACCAGCGGCGTCCCTTCGGCCTTGTAGCGCATGGCAGCGTCGTAGATCGACAGGATGGCGCCGTCCGGCTGATGCGCGGTGACGCCGCCTTCGACGCCGGCGACGATCTGGTTCTTGATGCGGATGTTGGCGAAGGTGCCGCGCATCATCACCTCGTGATTGCCGCGGCGCGTGC
>JBDTLN010000236.1:0-4485 GCA_039934795.1 Bauldia sp.
GACGAGGCGTCACCCCCGGACGTGGCTCCTGGGTCGGATAACGCGACCCCCGAAGCGCCTGCTGACGGTGCGGCGGCAAGTTCGCCCTGAAACCAAAATCGCGCCGATCAAGCAGAGACGAGGTTCCGAGGCTCGCCACGCTGGAAAGCCTCGATGTTGTCGATGAGCTGATCGGCCAGACCCTGGATCGCTTCCCGACTCGCCCAGGCAATATGCGGCGTCAGGATAAAACTCGGCAAATCCAGTAGCCGCATCATCACATGGTTCGCAGGCGGAGGCTCGGCCGTGACGACGTCGAAGCCTGCCCCGGCGATTTGTCCACTCTTCAGGGCATGGTAGAGCGCCTCCTCATCGACGAGGCCGCCACGCGCCGTGTTGATAAGCAGGGGGCGCCGCTCCATGGCCGCAAACTCGGCGGCGCCGATCATGTTCTGCGATGCGGGCACGAGGGGCGCATGCAAGGTTATGATGTCGCTCCGTTGCAGGACCTCGGCGAACGGCGTGTAGAGCGGGCCCATGCCGACCGTGCCCTTGTAGTCTGAAAAGAGCACCTTCATGTCGAAGGCCTTGCCGATTTCCGCCACGGCCTTGCCGAGGACGCCATCGCCGATGATGCCGAGCGTCGAGCCCGCGAGATCGTTGATGGGGTGGTCGAAAAAGCAGAACTGACCGGACTCCTGCCAGCGTCCGCGTGCGACCGAGTCGCGGTAGGCAACGACGCTGCGGCGGAGCGCGAGGATCAGGGCGAAGGTGTGCTCCGGCACGGTGTGGATCGCATAGTTGCGGATGTTGCAGACCGCGACGTTGCGTTCGGCGCAGGCGCCGAGATCGACATTGTCGGTACCCGTCGCCGCGATCGCGATGAGCTTCAAGCGCGAAGCGCCGGCGATGGCCGAAGCGCCCACCCTGGCCTTGTTGGTGATGACGATGTCGGCGTCGGCGATGCGTCCGGCGGCTTCCTCGGGTGCCGTCCGGTCGAAGGCTTGAAAATTGTTGGGGAAACCGAGCTGCCGGAGCGCGATGCCCTCGGGGAACCCCGCCCTGTCGAGGAAAACGACATTGAGCGGGGCGCGATCACCTGACATCTGGCTGGACCTCAGGACCGCATGACGAACGGATCCTGGACGTCCTCGCTCAGCTCGCACCAGACGCTCTTCGTTTGCAGATACTGATCCACCGCCTCGATGCCGTTCTGCCGGCCGGTACCGCTCGACTTGAAGCCGCCGAAGGGCGAGTTGAAGGCGAGCGCCCGGTACATGTTGATCCAGACCGTGCCGGCCTGGAGTTGGCGGGCGACGCGATGGGCGCGCCGCACGTCAAGCGTCCAGACGCCCGCCGCAAGCCCGAAGGGCGTGCCATTGGCGATGGCGATTGCCTCTTCCTCGTCGTCGAACGGGATGACCGAAAGAACCGGCCCGAACACCTCGTTCTGGGCGATGAAGCTGTTCGCCGTTACGTTGGTAAGGATGGTCGGCGAATAGAAAAAGCCGTCGGGGAGCGCGGCCGGGTTGGCGCGGCGGCCGCCGTATACTACTTCGGCGCCCTCGGAGACGGCACGGGCGACCATGCCCTCGTCCTTCTCCAGTTGGCCGCGGGTTGCGACCGGACCCATCTGGGTCGTCGGGTCGAGCGGATCGCCGATCTTGATGGCGGCAGCGCGTTTGGAAAGTATCTCCAGCACATTGTCGTGGACGCCGCGATGGACGAGGGCGCGCGACCCGGCGACGCAGGTCTGGCCGGCCGCCGCGAATATGCCGGCGAGAAGCCCCGCCTCCGCCTGCTTCAGGTCGGCGTCCGCGAAGACGATGTTGGCGCTCTTGCCACCGAGCTCGAGGGTGACGTGAGCGAAACGCTGCGCGGCACGGACGCCGACCGATCTCCCGGCTTCGACGCCGCCGGTGAACGCGATCTTGGCGACATCGGGATGGTCGATGAGGGCTTCCGCAGTGACGCGGTCGCCGGTCACCACGTTGAGGACGCCCGGCGGTATGCCGACTTCCTCGGCGAGCCGAACGGCTTCGATGATCGAGGCCGGGGTCACCTCCGACGGCTTGACGATGACGGTGTTGCCGGTCGCCAGAGCCGGGGCCACCGCCATGATGGTCAGAAACAGGGGCGAGTTCCACGGCATGATCACGCCGACTACCCCAAGAGGCTCGCGGATGGTGTAGTTGAGCACCGAGGTGCGATCGAGGGGGATCACCCGTCCCTCGATCTTGTCGGCGAGCCCGCCGTAATAGTAGAGCCAGTCCGGCACGATCCGGGCTTGCAGCACCATTTCATTGAGCAATTTGCCGTTCTGCGAGGTTTCGATCCGGCCGATCTTGTCGGCATTGGCCATGATGGCGTCCGCCCAGCGCATCATCAGCCGGCCGCGGCGGGTGGGGGACATGGCGCGCCATTTCGCGAAGGCCGTTTTGGCCTCGGCGACTGCCGCGTCAACATCCTCCGGAGTGCCGAGAGAGAACTCACCCCAGATCTTGCCGGAAGTCGGGTTGTAGGACGGAAACCGGCGTCCGGACGAGGCCGGCCGATCCCGGCCGCCGATCCAGTGTCCGTATTCCACCGCGGCCGCTTGGCCGGCTGCCTGCTGCATGGCTGACTCCAGATTGAATCTCATGTTTCGCGACGTTGCCCGTTCGCCGCTTTCGGCGCACTGAGAGAGACGGCCGCTTGTATACGTGAATTCGCGACCGCCCTCCAACCCGGCGGTGCGCGCTTCGCCGCCTTTACCGACGTTCATCGGCCTGTCAAAGATCGGTTGTTTGGTGCACGTGGTGCAGTCTGGGCAGCATCGGTTTGCTCCGGGTGCCTCCCGGCCTGTTTTCGCCTCAGCTGCAGAAATCCGTAATCTGAAACATGCGCGCCGCGATCTTCTTCGTACCCCCTGCGGACCACAAGCTCACCGTTGCGGCGGCGCACTGGCTGGGCCGGGATGTCTTTTCGGGCGAGGACATTCCGCAGCCGGCCACGGGTAGCTTCAGCGCCGATGAAGTCCGCGATCTGACCGCATTTCCCCGCCGCTACGGCTTTCACGCCACGCTCAAACCGCCCTTCCGGATCGCTCCAGGCTTCAACATCGAGGAGATCGGCCAAAGCCTCGACAGGTTTTGCCGCCGGCTCGGGCCAATCGAAATTCCGGCCCTGCGTGTCGAACGGCTCGGCTCCTTCTTCGCGCTTACGCCCCCGGCGCCCGTCCCGGCGATCAACGAGCTTGCCGATGCGGCGGTCGAGGAATTCGAGCGGTTCAGGGCGCCCGCAACGACTGAGGAGACGACGCGCCGGCGCGCGGAGCGCCTGACCGACAGCCAACGCGGGAACCTTGAGCGCTGGGGTTATCCATATGTCTTCAACGACTACCGCTTCCACATGACATTGACCGGCGAAGTGCCCGATGGTCACGGTCCGCGGTTGGCCAGGATCCTCGAGGAGCGATTCGCCGAGATCGCCGCGAAGACCCTCACCATCGATGCTCTGGCGCTTTTCGTTGAGGCCGCGCCGCCCTCGGACTTTCTCGTTCACCATATGGCGTCAATGAGCCGAACCAACGAACCGATTGACGCCGCATGACCGAGACTGTTTTCCGTAACGGACGCATTGTGCTGCCCGACAGCATCCACGATGGAGACCTCGTCATTCGCGACGGTCTCGTCATGGCGCTGGACGATGCCGGTATCCACCGCTCCGGCGTCGACCTCGATGGCGACTGGCTGCTGCCGGGCCTGGTCGAATTGCATACCGATCACCTTGAAGGTCACTACGCTCCGCGGCCGCGCGTACGGTGGAATCCTGTCGCCGCCGTTCAGGCGCACGACGCGCAGATCGCCTCGTCGGGTATCACCACTGTCTTCGATGCGCTCCGCGTCGGCACGGACGACGACAGCACGCTCGGCGCCGAAGACATGCGGACCCTCGCCGGCGCGATCGCCGAGAGCCAGGAACGGGGGCGCCTGCGCGCCGATCACTTCATCCATCTCCGCTGCGAAGTCGCGGCGCCGGATGTCATGGAAGCCTTCGTTGCTTTCGATAATAAGCCGCGGGTTCGTATCGTTTCGCTGATGGACCACACGCCAGGACAGCGTCAGTTCACGTCGCTCGACGCCTATCGCGCCTTCTATCAGGACAAGAAGGGGATGAGCGACGAAGAGTTGCAAGCATTCTTTGCGCAGCGCCGAAGCCACACCGAGGAGACCGCAGGCCGAAACAGGCAGGCCATCGCCGAAATGTCCAGACATCGTCGCATCGTGCTCGCCAGCCACGACGATGCGACCGCCGATCATGTCGCCGAGGCAATCGCAATCGGGGTCACCATCGCCGAATTCCCGACCACCCGTGAGGCGGCGGCGGCATCGCACACGGCTGGTCTCAAGGTCCTGATGGGCGCGCCCAATATCGTTCGCGGCGGCTCGCACTCGGGCAATATCGCGGCACGCGATCTGGCCCGATCGCGCGTTCTCGATATCCTCTCCTCCGACTATTTTCCCT
>JBDTLN010000237.1:0-4484 GCA_039934795.1 Bauldia sp.
GGTGAAGATGCCGCCGCCGAGGCGGGCGAAGATCGAGATCAGCGAGGCGCCGAAGCCGAGCGCGACCAGGGCGTCGACGACGACGCGGTCGCCATAGGCGTAGCCGGCGAACTCGGTGAGGATCAGGAAATAGACCGAGACGCCGAGGAGGGCGAGGCCGGCGACGAGAAGGCCGGTTATGGCGCCCGAGCGGAAGGCGATTCCGAGGCCGGCGCCGAGGCTCTGGGTTGCGGCCTGCGCGGTGCGCACGTTCGCCCTGACCGAGACGTTCATGCCGATGATGCCAGCGGCGCCCGAAAGCACCGCGCCGATGAGGAAGCCGATGGCGACGGTAATGCCCAGCAGCCACGCGACAATCACGAAGATGACGATGCCGACGATGGCGATGGTCGTGTACTGGCGGCGGAGATAGGCGGTGGCGCCCTCGCGGATGGCGGCGGCGATCTCCTGCATGCGTGCCGAACCGGCATCGGCGGCAAGAACGTCGCGCGCGGCCCAAACGCCGTATGCGAGGGAAAGGAGGCCGCAGAAAATGATCAGATAGAGCAAGGTAACCCCCTGAGATCGGTCCGTGCCGCGACCCGTTGGGGGTCGATACTCCGGCTGTCGCTCATATGGAATCGGGGCCGGACCGGCGGCCCAACCCCTCACAAGTGGCGGAAGGGTATGACGTGGCGTCGCGCCACCGTCAAGGCCGCGCGAAACCCCGGTTTTGGCGGCTTCAGCCGGGCTGTCGCCGGCCAGCAAGATGGCTGGCGCCGAGGGTCACGAGGCAGATGGCAACGACCGGCAGCATGATCCAGTTGATCCAGTCCCAACCGAGCGAATTCAACAGCTTGCCCGACGACAGCGACGCGACGGCGACAGAGCCGAAGACGAGGAAGTCGTTAAATCCCTGGACCTTGCTGCGTTCCTCCGGACGATAGGTGGTGGTGAGGAACGCCGTCGCACCGATGAAAGCGAAGTTCCAGCCGAGCCCCAGCAGGATTAGCGCGATCCAGAAATGGGCGAGGTCGATCCCCGTCAGCCCGACGATCGCGCAAGCTCCAAGGATCAACATACCGGCCGCCATCACCGGCTCCTTGCCGAATCGGACCATCAGCGGCCCGGTGATGAAGCTCGGCGCGAACATCGCCAGCACATGCCACTGGATTCCCAGCGCGGCGTTATCCTCGCCGAGGCCGCAGGCAACCATGGCAAGGGGCGCGGCGGTCATCACCAGGCTCATCAATGCGTAGGAGCCGACGCCGCAGATGACGGCGACGATGAACCGCGGCTGGCGCACAATCTCACCGAGGGGACGGCCGCCGCTGTGCTCATGTGCCATAGGTGGCCGGCGCGCTCGGCCGGTGAGAAACGCAAGCACGAAGATGGCGATCAGCGCCAGTCCGGCCATGGCGAGGAAGGCCCCGGCAAACGGGATCGGCGCGAAGAGGTTGCGGCTGAAAATCGCCGTCTGCGGTCCGACCACCCCACCGACAAGGCCGCCGGCGAGCACCCAGGAGATGGCGCGGGCGCGGAACGCCTCGCTGCCGGAATCGATTGCCGCGAACCGGTATTGCTGCGCGAACGCCCCGGAAAAGCCCGCCACCAGCATGCCAATGGCGAAGACGAGGAACGAGCCGTGGAGGATGCCGATGCACGAAACGACGCCGCCGACGACGCCACTGACGGCACCGCCCATGAATCCCGAGCGCCGGCCGATCCGCCGCATCAGCATGGCCGCCGGGATCGTGCCGAGAGCGAGGCCGACATTCAGCGCCGTCACCGGCAGGGTGGCCAGCGACTTGTCGGGTCCAAGAAGATACGAACCGGTCAGCCCGCCAAGCGAAATCGCGATGGGGAATAGCGAGCCGCTGACGGCCTGCGCAACAGAGAGGACGAGCGCGTTGTATTTCGCTTCCTTCTCTTGAGCCTCTGCCGGCTCGATCGCAATGCTGACCATGGCTTCCATCCCGCACCGGCCCGAGGACGAAATTTGCCCGGACTCTTGTTGCGCGGAAAATAGTCGCTTTGAACGCCCCCGTCGCGGGCATTTCGCCGCGCATTGCGCAGCGGGCGGCCCTCAACCCTTGCCGAAATGATCCCAGGATTGGGAGGCCAACTCCAGGTCCTTGCCGTCCGCTCCCACTACCCTCGGCGGCGCCTTGCCGCGCGTCACCGTGCCGATCCGTGTTACCGGCACGCCGGCCGCCGTTGCCGCAGCCGCATAGGCGTCCGCCGATCGCGGCGGCACGGTCGAGAGAATCTCGTAGTCGTCTCCCCCGGTGAGCACGGTCACCAGTGCCGACGGGTCGGTTGCCACCAGCGCCGTCGCCGGCCGCGAAAGCGGTACCGCCGCGGCTTCGATCGTCGCGGCGACGCCGGACTCTTCGCAGATATGGCCGAGGTCGCCGACCAACCCGTCGGAAACATCGAGCGCGCTGGTGGCGAAACGGCGCAGCACGGGGGCGAGTCTGGTGCGCGGCTGGGGATGCAGGTAGCGGTCGAGGAGATGTTTTGCTCCCTTCCCCGCCGGTGCGCCGTCAATGCTGCCGAGGCGCAGACGGAGGCCCAGGGCCGCGTCGCCGACGGTGCCCGAGACGAAAACGAGGTCGCCCGGCCGCGCGCCCTTCCGCCGCACCATTCTGCCTTTCGGCAGATGGCCGATCGCCGTGATGACGATGGTGAGTCCGCCGGCTGCCCGGCTGGTGTCGCCGCCGAGAAGCGCGATGCCGTAGGTGTCCTGATCGCCCTTCAGGCCATTGGCAAATTTCCTGACCCAATCCTCGGTCCAGTCCTTCGGCAGCGCGATCGCCAAAAGGTATCCGGCCGGGTCGGCGCCCTTGGCGGCGAGATCGGAGAGGTTCACCCGTAAGGCCTTCCGGGCGATGGACGCGGCGGCGTCCTCGGCGAGGAAATGGACACCTTCGGCGAGGAGGTCGGTCGTCACGACCAGTTCTTCGCCCGCCTTTGGCCGGAAGCGCGCGGCGTCATCGGTGAGGGCGAATGTCCCCGGATCGCTGGCGAGCGGGCGAAAATATCGGGCGATCAGTCCGAACTCACCGACACGCCCCCTGGCCCCCGCCGCCATGGTCTACGGCCGACCGGCGACGGCGAATTCGTCGGACCGCAGCGTGCGGGCGAGCCCATCGAGAACGCCATTGACCATGCCCGCCGCCTCGCCGTCGAAAAATGCCTTGGCGACATCGACATATTCGCTGATGACGACCCGCGCCGGCACATCCGTCCGGCTCGCCAGTTCATAAGCGCCACAGCGCAGGATCGCCCGCAGAGTTGCGTCGATGCGGGCAAGTGGCCAGTCGTCAGCGAGCGCACCGTGCACCGCCGGATCGAGCTGGAGCTGATCGCGGACGACCCCCGAGACAAGGTCGCGGAAGAACGCCGCGTCGGCATCGCGGTACTGCTCGCCATCGACTTCCTTGCCGAGCCGGTGTGCCGCGAACTCAGCGAGCACTTCGGGGAGCGTCGTCCCGCCGAGCTCCATCTGGTAAAGCGCCTGAACCGCGGCCAGACGCGCCGAACCGCGCTGGTTGGCAGGGCGCTCGCCCTTCGCGCTCGCCTTGCCGGAAGGTTTCTCCCCCGCAGCCATCACTCGGCCAAGGCAGGAAACGGCGCCGGTGCCTCGAAGCGAGGCAGCCGGAAACGGCGAGCAGCCACTCGGGTGCTCATGCGAGGCCGAACTGCTTGCGCAGCGCAATCATGGCGAGGGCCGCCTTTGCTGCCCCGCCGCCCTTGTTGCCTTCGCTGACTCGGGCGCGGGCCCAGGCCTGTTCGTCGTTTTCCACCGTGAGCACACCGTTGCCGAGCGCCAGGGCTTCGTCGACGGCCAGCTGCATCATGGCGCGCGCCGACTCGCCTGCGACAATGTCGAAGTGGCTGGTTTCGCCGCGGATCACCGTGCCGAGGCAGACGAATCCGTCATAGTGCATCCGGCCCTCCTCCCCGGCTTCCAGCGCCATTGCGATCGCCGCGGGAATCTCCAGCGCGCCGGGAACCGCGACGCGGTCATAGGTAGCGCCAGCTTGATCGATGGCGGCGATGGCGCCGACGGCGAGTTCGTCGGCGAGGTCTTCATAGAAGCGCGCCTCGACGATAAGCAGATGCGGGCCGGAATTTGCCATCTTCGGAAGATCACCAATGTCTACGGGGATTTAGTCGACCTCGGTCAACCGCGCAACATAGCGCGCAATCATGTCCGCTTCGAGGTTCACCGTATCGCCAACCTTGCGTCCATTCCACGTCGTGACCTGCAAGGTGTGCGGGATGAAGTGGCAGGTGAAGCGGTTGCCGTCGACTTCGTTGACGGTGAGGGACGTGCCGTCAAGGCAGACCGAACCCTTGGGCGCAATGAAGCGCGCGAGTTGCGGCGGCGCCTCGAAGGTGAAGCGCGTTGTCTCGCCAATATCCTCCCGGTTCAGAATCGTGGCGACCCCGTCGATGTGACCGGCAACGAGATGGCCGGATAGTTCGTCGCCGACTTT
>JBDTLN010000238.1:0-4478 GCA_039934795.1 Bauldia sp.
TACAAGCCGAGGATGATCAATGGACGCATGGCGAGCGCTGATGGCCCCATCAAGCGTCGGCATAGGGATCGGCGATACGGAGCGTGGCAAGAACGGCTGTCTCCAGCCCTTCCATGACAGCCGCACCGGCCTCTTCGATGTGATCATAGCCGAGAAGGTGGAGGAAACCATGGACGATCAGATGCGTGAGGTGGGCATCGAAGGTCAAGTTTTGTCTTTCCGCTTCTTTTTCAATGGTTTCCAAGGCGAGAACGATATCGCCCAGCATCGGGCCGAAACGGTCGGATTCGGCCGGTGTGCCAGGAAAGGAGAGCACATTGGTCGGGCTGTCCTTGCCGCGAAACTGGCGATTGAGAATGCCGATATGGGCGTCGTCGGTGAAGACCGCCGACAGTTCGGGGGCACCGGAAAGGGGCGGTCGGGCGGCGGCAAGACTCGCCAGAGCGGCGCGGCGAACGAGGCGTTTCAACGGCGCCGGCTTTGGCCAGGCCCCGGCCTCGACAAGGACATCGACGGCGATCTCCGGCGCCGTCGTCGCCCCGCTCATGCCCGGCCCGGAGGCGCTCCGGCGGGTCGCGCATTGTCGTAGGCCTGGACGATGCGCCCGACCAGAGGATGGCGAACCACGTCGGCGGCGGTGAATCGGACCTGCGCGATGCCCTGGACGCCCTTCAGCAGGTCGGTCGCTTCGACGAGGCCCGAGACCTGGCCCGGCGGCAGGTCGATTTGGCTTGGGTCGCCGGTGACGATCATCCGTGAATTCTCGCCGAGGCGGGTGAGGAACATCTTCATCTGCATCGACGTGGTGTTCTGTGCCTCGTCGAGGATGATGATGGCATTGGCAAGGGTGCGCCCGCGCATGAAGGCAAGCGGCGCCACCTCGATGGTGCCGGCGGCGAGGCCGCGCTCGACCTTGTCGCCCGGCATCATGTCGTACATCGCGTCGTAGAGCGGGCGAAGATAGGGATCGACCTTCTCGCGCATGTCGCCCGGCAGGAAGCCAAGGCGCTCGCCGGCCTCGACGGCGGGCCGCGACAGGATCAGCCGGTCGACGGTGCCGCGCTCCAGCATCGCGGCGGCGTAGGCGACCGCGAGATAGGTCTTGCCGGTGCCGGCGGGACCAATGCCGAAGACCAGTTCGGCGCGTTCGAAGGCGCGGATATAGGCATCTTGCATCGGCGTGCGCGCCATGACGGTGCGGCGACGCGTGCCGATCTGGGCCATGGCGAGACGGCCCTTAGGCTCCAGGCTCGGCAGGTTGAGCTGCGCGTCAGCGGCTTCGGCCATTCGGATGGCGCCGTCAACGTCTCCGGCGACAATATGATGGCCCTCCTGCAGGCGCCCATAGAGCATGTCGAGGGCGAGGCGGGCGCGGCTCGTCGCCTCGGGAGTGCCACGCAACGTCACCTGGTTGCCGCGCGCCACGGCGTCGACGCCAAGGCGCTGCTCGATCTTGGCAAGGTTCTGGTCGAACTCGCCGAACAGTTCGGCAATCAGCCTATTGTCGTCGAAGGCGACGACAACGTGCGCTGCATCTGCGTCGCCGGCCGGCGCAATCACCGGGCGCGCGGTCAAGCGGGAACCTCCGCCCTTGCCGCCGGCGCCGGTTTCACAAGCCGGCCGTACAGGCTGTTGGTGCCGACATCCTCGATCGCTACGCGGCCAATGCTGCCTATCAATGCGCTATCCCCTTCGACCTGCACCGGGAGAAGCCAGGGCGAGCGGCCGACGATCTGTCCGGCCTTGCGGCCGGGCCGCTCGAAAAGAACCTCGGCGACCGTGCCGATGCGCGACCGATTGAAGGCCGTCTGTTGCCTGTCGATCAGCGCCTGGAGCCAGTACAGACGTTCCGACTTGACGGGCTCCGGGACTTGATCGGCGGCGGTGGCGGCGGGCGTACCCGGACGGGCGCTGTATTTGAAGGTGAAGGCCGAGGCGTAGCCGACCTGCTGGGCGACGGACAGGGTCGCGGCAAAATCGTCCTCGCTCTCGCCGGGAAACCCGACGATGAAGTCGGTGGAGAGGGCGATGTCGTCGCGCGCGCTGCGGATGCGCCCAACGAGGGTCAGATAGTCGGCTGCGGTGTGCCGGCGATTCATCGCCGCCAGAACCCTGTCCGAGCCGGATTGCACCGGCAGGTGGAGAAACGGCATCAGCGCATCGAGGTCGCGATGCGCCGCGATGAGATCGTCGTCCATGTCGCGCGGGTGGCTGGTCATGTAGCGCAGCCGGTCGACGCCGGGAATTTCCGCGAGACGGAAGAGGAGGCGGCCAAGGCGCCAATCGCGGCCGTCAGGCCCCGCGCCATGCCAGCCATTGACGTTCTGGCCGAGGAGCGTGATTTCGCGGACCCCCTCGCCGGCAAGGCGCGTCGCTTCCGCGACGATCGCCGCGACGTCGCGCGACACTTCGGCGCCACGCGTATAGGGGACGACGCAGAAAGTGCAGAACTTGTCGCAACCCTCCTGCACGGTGAGGAAGGCGGAGACGCGGCCACCTGGCCGCGCCGGCAATCGATCGAGCATGGCGAACTTCTCGGCGACGGCGAAGTCGGTCGCGACAACCGTCGCGGTGCGCGCCGCATCGAGCAGTTCGGGCAGGCGATGATAGGATTGCGGGCCGACGACGAGATCGACAACCTTTGCCCGCCGGACGATCTCCTGGCCCTCGGCTTGCGCGACGCAGCCGGCGACGCCGATAAGAACCTCGCGTCCGGCCGCCGCGGCCTCTTCCTTGAGGACGCGCATCCGGCCAAGCTCGGAATAGACCTTTTCGGCCGCCTTCTCGCGGATATGGCAGGTATTGAGGAGGATGAGATCGGCCGATTCGGCCGTGTCCACAGGCACATAGCCGGATGGCGCCAACGCGTCCGACATCCTTTCGGAGTCGTAAACGTTCATCTGGCAGCCATAGGTCTTGATGAAGACTTTCTTCAGATTTTTCCCCGCTCCACGCGTTCCTTAGGGCCGGTAACGCCGATCGGCATCTTCCCGTTCCTTTAGCGCCTTTTGGCGAGGCTGAGAATAGCGGGTCAATCGCGTCACGGCGATGACGGGGCTTTCCGTCGCTGGCGGATCATGTCGCGGACGGCGTCGTGGCAAATCCGGGTCACGGTCTTGCGATCGGTGTCGGGAGCAAAGCGGATCGGCGCGCCGAAGCTGACGGTTGCGTCGATGGCGCCGAGGCTGGCCAGCCTGAGGAAATGCGGGACCATTTCCATGTCGCCGTACCAGGCGATCAGGGGCCAGTCCTGATGACCGAGCGGCAGGCCGTGGATGCCCGAGTATATGACCGCGACTGGCTGGACGGTGATCGGCTCATCTCCCGCGACCGCGGCGCCGGCCGCGCCGATGAGCGCGCTCTTGAACGACTTCAGGTGGATGCCGTCGCCGGTCGTGCCTTCGGCGAAGAGGACCATAACGTCGCCGCGGTCGACGCGCGCCGCAATATGTTCGCCGACCTCAACCGTGCGGGCCCGCTTCTCGCGCTCGACGAAGATGGTGCGCTGGAGCCGGGCGAGGGTGCCGAAGACCGGCCAGCCGGCGACCTCCGACTTGGCGATGAAGGAGACCGGCAGGGCGACGCTGAGCACGACGATATCGAGCCAGGAGACGTGGTTCGATGCCAGCATCAAGGGCGGGCGCGCTGGCGTGCCGGTGACGCGGACACGGACGCCGAGGAGACGGGCGGCGACCCGCTGCCAGACATGCGGCAAGCGCGAGGCCAGCTTCCAGTGCCAGCGCGTCGCGAGAATCTGCAAGGGCATGAGCACGATGGTGAGGATCGCGAGGATGGCAATCGCCAGCCCGGCCCTGACAAAGCCCATCAGCCGCCGCTCTTCTTTTCCTTGTCGAGCGGCACGCCGTAGAGTTCCATCCGGTGATCGACGAGACGGAAGCCGAATCGCTCGGCGATCGCCTGCTGCAAGGCCTCGATTTCCTCATTGCGGAACTCGATGACATCGCCGGTGCGCAGATCGATCAGATGATCGTGATGCTCGTCGGGGATCGTCTCGTAGCGACTGCGGCCGGCGCCGAAATCGTGGCGGGCGATGACGCCGGCATCCTCGAACAGCCTCACCGTACGGTAGACGGTGGCGATGGAAATGCGGCCGTCGACGGCGGCGGCACGGCGGTACAATTCCTCGACATCGGGATGATCGGTGGCGGCCTCGAGGACGCGGGCGATCACGCGCCGCTGCTCGGTCATGCGCATGCCCTTGGCAACGCACGCTTCCTCAAGAGAAAGGCTCTTTTCCTCGGCCACGCCGCGGTCATTCCCTGCCGGTCGAAACGTCTCCCGCGTTAACGGACTTGGAGCCGCATGACAAGCGCGGTGCCGTCGGTGCCTGACGGCGCCTGGTAGTAGCCCTTGCGCTGGCCGACCTCCTCGAAGCCGAGGCGGCGGTAGAGGGCGAGCGCTGCTTCATTGCCGCGGTCGACCTCGAGGAAACAGGTGGCGATGCGCTCGCGATAGAG
>JBDTLN010000239.1:0-4460 GCA_039934795.1 Bauldia sp.
TTCATTGCCGGGGCGATACGCTCCTCGTTTACTTCACGAGGATCGGCGACGCACCGGAGCGGATTCTTCGAAGCCGGATCGATCTGACCGGCGACTGGGTTGCGGGCACGCCGGAGGCGGTGCTGCGGCCCGAGACGCGCTGGGAAGGAACGGACAAGTCGCTGCGGAAATCGCGATCAGGCGCCGCAAAGACGCGGGAGAATGCCGTGCGCGATCCGGCGATCTTCGAGGACAGGGGACGGCTCTATCTTCTCTATTCTGTCGCGGGAGAGTCAGGCATCGCCATTGCCGAACTGCTGGAAGCAACAGGGGATCCGATGGCAACGGGTTACACGCTTTATTCGATGCAGGACTCGGGCAACTGCTACAAGCCGCGGCTGCTGATGCGCCTCCTCGGCAGACCTTTCCGGCTCGTCGACACCGACAGTCGCGACGGCTCGACCCGGACGCCGGACTTCCTGAAGCTCAACCCGAACGGCAAGGTGCCGCTGCTTGTCTTTCCCGACGGGCGAACGCTGTCGGAATCGAACGCCATGCTCCTCCATTTGTCCGAGGGGACGGAGTATTTGCCGGCGGACGCCTATGAGAGGGCACTCGCCTATCAGTGGCTGTTCTTCGAGCAATACAGCCACGAGCCCTATATCGCCGTTGCCCGCTCCTGGCTCCACATCATCGACGGCGGGCGCGAGAAGATCGGGGCCGAGCGGCTCGCGGATTTACATCGGCGCGGCCATCTTGCCCTCGCCGTCATGGAGGCGCGGCTGAGCAGCGCCGACTGGCTGGCCGGGAAAAGCTATTCGGTCGCTGACATCGCGCTCTACGCCTACACCCACGTCGCCCATCAGGGCGGGTTCGACCTTGCGCCCTACCCGGGCATCCGCACCTGGCTCGACCGGGTCGCGGCCCGGCCCGGGCATGTCGACATCGACTGGCGGCCGTAGGTCTAGCCGGCGGGCGCCGGCTCGGGCGGCGGCGTCTCGACGAGGGCTTTGAGGCGGGCGAGGCCCTTCTCGTAGTCAGGCCCTATCCAGCCGTCGAACATGAGGCCCATGTAGCGCATCACCGGGTTGAAGCCGGTGTCGGCGGAGAAGCCCCAGGTGACTTTCGTGGCGTCGCCGGCGGGATCGAGCTTCATGGTCGCCGTTGCGGCACCCTGGGAGCCGAAATCGAGGAGCATGTCGACTTCCTTGTCCGGCTCGATCCCGGTGATCGTCTGCTTTCCCGAGCCGACGTCAGGCTTCTTGCTGGTCCAGTTCATGGTCTGGCCGACGCCGTCGACCGGGCCGGTAAAGGTGTACTCGGCAGCCGGATCCCGCTCGAACCAAGGCGACCACTCATTGAAACGGCGAAGATCGCTGACGATCGGAAAGACGACCGACACCGGCGCCGCGACCTCGACGGTCCGGGTCACGGTCGGGTGACGCGGCAAGGCAAAAGCGACGAGAATGGCGACAACCGCCACCGCAACGATGGCGACGACGACGCGAATCAGGATTTTCATGGCTTGGCCCCCGCCAGCGCCGCAGGGCGGCGTTCACCTATTGTGACTGGCGATTGGCGCAACAAAGTGGCGGAAGACAAGCCCGACCCCAGGTGGAAAGCGGGGATAAAAAAGGAGGCGCCGAGGCGCCTCCAAGTTTCCGTTCCGTCGGGTTCTCATCCAGCGGGATGAGCTCTATTCGGGGATTAGCCCCGAAAGCCTACTTGGGCAGGCATGTGTCGACCGTCTCCCAAGTGCATTCGTCCAAGCCAGTATACATCGGATCTGCGACTTTCTTACCAGCGATTAGATCGATCAGCACGCCAGGTGCGTCGTGGCCCATCTGGAACGGCCGCTGGCCGACCTGAACGTGGCTGTGATGCGCCTTGAGTGCGTCCATCTCGACCGGCAAGGTATCACCCGCAACGATGATCAGTTCCTTGCTGTTAAGCCGGGATTCGAGCTGGGTTGTAGTCGCCTTGAACGCTTCCGGGCCGAATTCAGCCCAGCCGCCAACGAGGATGAAGGCGTCGAGCTTCGGGTTGGCGCTGGTGACGTCGGCGAGCTGCTGGTTGGCGGTGGCAATGTCGTCGTTGGTGTAGAGCGGGCAGCCGTCGATTTCGGTCCAGCCGTTCTGGCCGGTGAGCTTTTCGGTGCCCTTCTTGCCGGCGATCGTGTCGCGGAGACCGGCAGCGCGAGCGTTGATGTTGGCCGCGGCGACGTTGCCGAGTTGCAGGCAGACGGAGCCGCCCTTTGGCTTCAGGTTCATCATGTGCCCGGCAAGCTTGACGCCCATCAGGTAGTTGTCGGTGCCGAGATAGGTCGAACGCAATGCTGCGTCCTCGGGAAGAAGATCCGCGTCGATCGTCATGATCGGCATGGTCGGGGCTTTTTCCTTCAGCATCTTGGCCATCGCCGGTGCGTTCGACGGCGAGATCGCGATGCCGGCGACGCCCTTGGCGATCAGGTCGGCGACGAGCTGGACTTCGCCGGCTTCGTCGGACGAGAGGGCCGGGCCAGTATACAGGCACTCATATTCGGAGTCCGGATTCTCCTTGTTCCACAGGGCGCAGCCGTTGCCGAGCACCGTGAAGAACGGGTTGTCCAGGCCCTTGACGACGACGGCGAGGGTCTTCTTGTCGGCCGCATTGGCCATGCCTACCGAAGCGGCGAGTGCCGTCACGGCGAGATACATCAGTGCCTTCTTCATTCCTTCTCTCCCTAGATTGGCAGGCGCCATGTTTGGCGTCCCGCCGGTTACGATCAACCCGGGTACCAGACGACGCGCGGATCGTTTTGCGATCGCTGGTAGTCCCAGGCAGAGTCAATGAGCTTTGCGAGGTCGTATTCCGGTTCCCAGTCGAGGAAGAACCGGGCCTTGCTGTTGTCCATCCAGTTCGAATGGAACTGGCTCGGAATGTCGATGGAATCGCGTCCGCGCGTCCGTGCCAGATACGCGGCGACCTCGCCGTAGTCGACCGGGCGATTCATGCAGACATTGAAAAGCTGGCGCTTGGCGCGGGGGTTGTCGATGGCAAGAAGTATCGCCGAAACGAGATCGTCGACGTGGACGAAGTTTCGCTTCAGCGGCCGGCTGTCGGCATCGCGCAGCAGCGGCACCGTGCCATTCCGGGCATAGCGGCCAGCGTCCGCCGCCGGCACCATCGTCTTCCAGTCGGGTCCGCCGAAGACGTCGTCGCCAAAGGACAGGGTGTATTTGAAGTCGTCCTTCTCCATGATCCATGGCGCCCGCAGGCAGCAGCCATTGGTGTCGTACTGGATGCCGAACTGCTCCAGCACGACCTCCTCAAGGACCTTCGACAGGGCGTAGCAGCCGGGATAGGCCATATGCGGCGTCGCCTCGGTCACCGGGCCGTCATGGCGGTAGAAGAAATGGCCGATTCCGGCATCGCCGCCGATCAGGATGAACTGGCGTGCGGTCGGGCTGTTGCGAAACGCCTCGAGCAGCCAGAAGAGACCTTTGACGGTGATGTCCATGACGTCGTCCGGCGTCTCCTTGCAGGTCGCAAGGTGCACGACATGGGTGACGCCGGCGATGGCGCGAGCAGCCACCTCGCGATCGGCGATCGAGCCTTTGACCACCTCGATACGATCGGTCGGCTCGAGAACGCGGTTGTGGCACAGCGCGCGAATGCGAGCCTTGGCAAATCGCGGATCGTCAAGCAGCCGGGCAGTCACATTGCGCCCGACCTTGCCGGTCGCGCCGGTCACAAGGATCAGCATTCATCTCCTCCCAGAGGCCTCTAGCTAATATTGCTGAGGATCGTCCGTCAACGGTTATTTGTCATACGAAAGAGCGGTGATTATCAAAACACGCGCCTCCCGCCTAGCGTTGTCCTGCAATCATCGGACATTCGATTGACGCCGAGAAGGCGGCCGGGCTAAGCGTTGAGCCGCGCATCGCACGGCGAAGGTCGCGACAATCGACGGGCCATGTGCAAAAGGAAAAGCATCCGGAGCCCCGGGGCGGGGTGTGGGAGGACTAACCGGAAATGCCCGTTCTTGAGTTGACCAGCATCTCCAAGCATTTCGGCGCCATCCAGGCCCTCAACGACGTATCGCTCAGCATGGAAGCCGGTCAGGTCGTCGGCCTGATGGGCGACAACGGCGCCGGCAAATCAACCCTCGTCAAGATCATCGCCGGCAACTTTCCCGCAAGCCACGGCACCATGCGGATGGACGGCAAGGAACTCGTCCTCCATCGTCCGGTTGAGGCGCGCCAACACGGCATCGAAATCGTCCACCAGGATCTGGCGCTGTGTAACAATTTGACCGCCGCAGCCAACGTCTTTCTCGGCCGTGAAATGCGCCGCGGCGTCGGGCCCTTGCGTATCCTCGACTACGCGTCGATGTACCGGCGTGCCGGGGAGATCTTCGCGGAACTGAAGTCCGAGACCCGCCCGCGCGACCTCGTCAAACAGATGTCGGGTGGCCAGCGCCAGGCGGTGGCGATCGCCCG
>JBDTLN010000240.1:0-4458 GCA_039934795.1 Bauldia sp.
AGAGGCCGGGCATTTCCGCGGTCTCGCCGCCGATCAGCGCCGCGCCGGCGAGCCGGCAGCCCTTGGCGATGCCGGCGACGATGGCGATGGCCGCGTCGGGCTCGATCCTGCCGGTGGCGAAATAGTCGAGGAAGAACAGCGGTTCGGCGCCCTGGACGACGAGGTCGTTGACGCACATCGCGACGAGGTCGATGCCGATCGTGTCGAGCTTGCCGGTCTCGATGGCGATCTTCAGCTTGGTGCCGACGCCGTCATTGGCGGCGACCAGAATCGGATCGACAAAGCCCGCGGCCTTGAGGTCGAACAGCCCGCCGAATCCCCCCAGTTCGGCATCGGCGCCCGGCCGCCGCGTCGCCCGCACCAGCGGCTTGATGCGGTCGACCAGCGCATTGCCCGCGTCAATGTCGACACCGGCATCGGCATAGAGGATGGGGCTTGGCGGCTTGGCAACGGCCACGGTCGGGAGAATCTCGCGGTTCTGCCGCGATATGAGGCGGAAAGACGTGTCAAACGCAAGCCACAATTGGCGCCTTCCGGCTGGACGGGGTGACGATCGGTGCCGATAGTGACGTTGGGGGAGGAATCAGTCGCGGGTCGTGCCGGCCCTCGCAAGTGGGGAAGGCCGATCCGGCACGATGCGCATCAACATTCTTGACCCCGCCCTTCGATCGAGTGCCGGCCATCATTTGGAGTTCGATCGAATCACGGCCGAGGAAATGCGGGCACGTGGCCACACGGTCTGTGTCGTGGGAAACCTCGATTGCGAAGAAAAGACGAGCCGGCGCTTCCCGCCCGAGGTCCGCCATCTTCGCCTGTTCCGGACCCGCCCGTACCAGGTGGGTCGCGGGCGCTTTCGCTTTGCCGGGAGCTTCGCAGCCTACCTCTACGCCGCCCGCATGATTGCAAACGACCTGAAGTCAGTGCCGCCGGCGGACATGTGGATCTGGCCGACATTGTTCGCCCACGATCTGCGGGCTTGTGGGCTCGCCAGAGCGGAAGTGCCGATAAGCGGCGTGATTCACCGCGCCAGTCTGGACGGCACGTGGTCGATGACCACGCAGCTGATTTGGCGCGATGCCGCCCGGCTCGCGCTGCGGCATGGACTGGACATCCGGCGTATTGGCCCGATCGAGGACGAGATGCTGCCCGAACTTGCCGGCGCGCTGGCACGTTTCAGCCCGATGACCTTGCCGGTTCCAGTCGAAGCCAGCGGCACGCCTGTCCGGCGGATGAGGCTCGAAACCGTGGGCTTTTTCGGGCACCAGTCGGGCACGTACCGGATAGACGCTGTTGGGAAACTCGCCGAGGCGTGCGCCAATGCGGGGCTGAAGGTGATCGTTCAGGACAGCTCGGAACGCCTGAAGCCGAGTCTGCGTCCGGAGATAAGGCAGGTCGGCTACGTCGACGACCTCGCCGCGCTTGTACAGCAAGCCGACCTTGCCATTCTTCCCTACGCGCCCGGGACATACCGAACCGCCCTAAGCGGTATTGGAGCGGTGGCGATCGCCTGCGGCGTGCCGGTACTGGCGCCGGCGGAAACGTCCATTGCCAGGAAACTGGCTCGCTACAATACCGGCCTCACATTCGCCGACGACACAGCCGCAGGGGTTCTCGCGGCGATCGACACCGTTCGCGCCGACTACGCGGCCTTTGCCGACAGGGCCCGCCGGGCGGCCGAAGTCTGGGCTGTCAGCAACAATGTCGCGGGCTATGCCGACGCGCTCCTCGGCAAGCGCTGAGCGCGCTCAAGCAGCGCTATCCATCGCCAGTCGCTTGTCGAGATAGCCGCTACAAATCCCGAGCAGTTCGTCCACGCCATTTTCGAAGAAATGGTTGGCGCCGTGAATGATCTGCTGCTCGATCTTGATCCCCTTCTGGGTCTTCAGCTTGTCGACAAGCAGTTGCACGTCCTTCTGGGGGACGACCTTGTCCTGATCACCATGGACGATCAGGCCGGATGACGGGCAGGGGGCAAGAAACGTGAAGTCGTGGAGGTTGGCGGGTGGAGCGATCGAGATGAATCCCTCGATCTCCGGACGGCGCATGAGCAATTGCATGCCGATCCAGGCGCCGAAGGAGAAGCCGGCCACCCAGCAGCTTCGCGCATCAGGATGCATGGACTGGACCCAGTCCAGCGCCGCTGCAGCATCGGACAGTTCGCCGCCGCCATGGTCGAATTCGCCCTGGCTGCGGCCGACGCCGCGGAAGTTAAAGCGCAGCACCGCGAAGCCGCGCTTGGTGAACATGTAGTAGAGTTGATAGATCACCTGATTGTTCATCGTCCCGCCGAATTGAGGGTGGGGATGCAGGATGATCGCAATCGGACCGTTGCGTTGCTTGGCCGGCTGGAACCGGCCTTCAAGACGGCCGGCAGGGCCGGTGAAAATGACTTCGGGCATGAAAGCGGGACCTTTGGCGCGCCGGCGGGTTCTGGCGGGCCGCAGTCATATCACGATGGCAGGGGTGAATTTCAAGCATTTCGGAGCGTTTCAGACGCACCGAACTGCATTGCAGGGCCGCGCAATCGTTGCCTCGGCTGGCAAAGCGTGATTTGAGGTCTGCCATGACCCGGCTTTACCTTGACTATAACGCGACGGCCCCGTTGCGGCCGGAGGCGCGCGACGCAATGGTCGCGGCGTTGTCCGTGACCGGCAACGCCTCGTCCGTCCACCGCGAAGGACGGGCCGCCCACTATCTCATTGAGAACGCGCGTACCGCGGTCGCAGCTCTGGTCGCCGGCGATCCTAAACTCGTCACCTTCACCAGCGGCGGCACGGAAGCCAATAACACTGTCCTGACGCCGGACTGGGCGGTGAACGGCCGGCCTCATATTGCCGAAATTGTCTTGGTGGGGGCGACGGAGCACCCCTCCGTGCTGGCCGGCGGCCGGTTTGGCGCCGGCAAGGTCCGGCAGATCCCCGTCGATCGGGAGGGGATCGTCGATCAGACGGCGTTGCGGCACCTCCTGGAAGAGGAGAAGGCGCACGGCTGCCGGGCGCTGGTGTCTGTCATGCTTGCCAACAACGAAACCGGCGTCGTCCAGCCCGTGTCGGAGATCGCCGCGTTGGCGCACGAGGCGGGGGCGACAGTCCATACCGATGCAGTCCAGGCAGCAGGGCGGATTCCTGTCGATCTCAACGCTCTTGGCGTCGATGTCCTGACCCTGTCGGCGCACAAGATCGGCGGCCCGCAAGGCGCCGGCGCCATCATCCGGGCGCAGGAGGGCCTGACTTTCGCTCCGCTCCTGCGGGGCGGCGCGCAGGAGAAGCGCCTGCGGGCCGGAACCGAGAATGTTTCTGCCATCGCCGGATTCGGAGCTGCCGCCGGCGCGTCTTTCGCGGAACTCGGCAAGATGGCGCGCCTCGCCGGGATGCGCGACTGGATTGCCGGCGTCATGGCGGAAAGTGGCAGGAAGGTTAAGGTTTTTGGCGAGGGTTCGGAGCGCTTGCCCCAGACCCTCTGCGTCGCGGTGGAGGCTATTTCCGCCGAAACCCTGCTGATCGCCCTCGACCTTGAAGGGATCGCGGTTTCGTCGGGCGCGGCCTGCTCCTCCGGAAAGGTGGCGCCAAGCCATGTGCTTTCTGCAATGGGGGTATCCGCTGAGGTGGCAAAAGGGGCAATTCGCATTAGTTTGGGCTGGGATTCTAGGGAATCCGACTTAGATTTATTCTCGACTGCATGGCGCCGCGTGCTAAAGCACTTGGCGCCGGGCGCAGTTCAGGCGGCCTAGCCGCCGAGAAGCTCGACCCGCGGTCCTTGAAACCGCTGTGGACTGGAGTTTGGAATGCCTGCCGTTCGCGAGACGGTCGATACGGTGCGCCGGATCGACGTCGATCAATACAAATATGGATTCGTCACGGACATTGAGTCCGAGCAGGCCCCGAAGGGGCTGTCGGAAGACATCGTCCGCTACATCTCGAAGAAGAAGAACGAGCCCGACTGGATGCTCGAATGGCGGCTCGGCGCTTATCGCCGCTGGCTGACCATGAACGAGCCGACCTGGGCCAAGGTCACCTATCCGAAGATCGATTTCGACGACATCATCTATTACTCGGCGCCGAAGAGCACCAAGGGTCCGAAGAGTCTTGACGAGGTCGATCCGCAGCTTCTCGACATGTACGAGAAGCTCGGCATTCCGCTCCGCGAGCGCGAGGTGCTGCTCGGCGTCGAAGGCGCTAGGGTGGCTGTCGATGCAGTGTTCGACTCCGTCTCGGTCGTGACGACTTTCCGCGAGGAGCTGAAGAAGGCCGGCGTTCTCTTCTGCTCGATGTCCGAAGCGCTCCGCGACTACCCGGAGATCGTCAAGAAGTATCTCGGCTCGGTCGTGCCGGTGACGGACAATTTCTATGCGACCCTCAACTCGGCGGTCTTCTCCGACGGCTCGTTCGTCTATGTGCCTGAGGGCGTCCGCTGCCCGATGGAGCTGTCGACCTATTTCCGCATCAACGAGAAGAACAC
>JBDTLN010000241.1:0-4453 GCA_039934795.1 Bauldia sp.
CGCGTTCCGGCGCGGCGCCACGCCTCGCCGCCGCCGTCGTCGCGGGCGCCGCCCTTGCCGGCGCTGCGACCGCCGCGAAGCTCCCCTACGATGCGATCCTCATCGACGCGCGCATGGCGTCCGATCTGGCCGCCGCCCTTGCCGCGCTGCGCGCCGCCGCTGGAAGCCGCTTGCCGGCCGTCGTCCTGATCGAGCCGGGCGAACGCGGCCGCATCGACCCGCTGCGCGAAGCCGGCTTCGATGCCTATCTCGTTCGCCCGGTGCGCCGTGCTTCGCTCGCCAAGATCGTCGGCGACGTCGTCACCGGCGGCAACGGCTTCGCAATCGATCCCGAAGACGCCCGCCCCCGCCGGGCGCCGCCGCGCCGCGCCGCCCGCAGCCTGGAGGTGCTGCTTGCCGAGGATAACGAGATCAGCGCCCTTCTCGCCCGCACCGTGCTGGAGAGCCTCGGCCATTCCGTCACCGAAGTCCGCGACGGGGCCGGGGCGGTCGCCGCCGTTCGGGACGGGGCGGGGCGATTTGCGGCGATCGTTATGGACCTCCACATGCCGGGGCTCGACGGCATCGCCGCGGCGCGGGTGATTCGTGCCCTGGAGGCCGAAAGCGGCACCGGACGAACCGCCATCCTCGCCCTCACCGCCGACGTGCTTGCCGAAACCAGAGCCGCGGCGTCCCTTGCCGGAATCGACGCGGTGCTCGAGAAGCCGGTCGCTCCGGACGTCCTCCGCCGCGCCATCATTGCCGCGACCGCCGGCTGATTCAGCTTGCGGCGGTCACGTCACCGAACTGTTGTTTGCTTGTGATTGAAGGGGCGCGCCCGGTATCGGTCGCCGGCAAACCGGTCTATTATGACACGAGCGGCGGCGAGGAGGCGATGATGGCGGATGTCCCGGTGTTACCGGAACTCTATGCCGGCGTCGCGACGCGCACCGAAACGGTGCCGCGCGCTCTCGGGCGTCTTGGCGACCTGGAAGTGCGGCTGGCGCGGACGCCGGCTGAACTGAAGCGCGCCCAGAAGCTCCGCTATTCGGTCTTCTACAAGGAGATGTCGGCGATCGCCGATTTCCGTGCCCGCCTGCTGCGGCGCGACACCGACGCGTTCGACCGCTATTGCGATCACCTTCTGGTCTTCGACAACGGCTCCGATCCCGCCTTCAATCCGCGGATCGTCGGCACGTATCGGCTGTTGCGCCAGACCGTCGCGGACAATGCTTGCGGCTTCTACACCTCGGGCGAATACGATTTGCGGCCGATGCTGCAGCGGCACGCCGGGCGCAATTTCCTCGAGCTCGGCCGCTCCTGCGTGCTGAAGCCCTACCGGACCAAGCGCACGGTAGAACTTCTCTGGCACGGCATCTGGAGCTTCGTGCGCCGTCACGATATCGACGTCATGTTCGGCTGCGCCTCGCTGGAAGGCACCGACATCGGCAAGCTGGCGCCGGTGCTGAGCTGGCTTCGCCAGACCGCGCGCAGCCCGGAAGAGTGGCGCGTCGCCGCCCAGCCCGGGCGCGGCATCGCCCTCGACGACCTGCCGCCCAGCGATATTTCTTCCGACGCGGCGTTCCGCGCCCTGCCGCCGTTGATCAAGGGCTATTTGCGTATCGGCGGCACGATCGGCGACGAGGCGGTGGTCGATCACCAGTTCGGCACCACCGACATCTTCATTGTGCTGCCGGTCGAGCGCATCAATCCGCGCTACGTCAACTACTATGGACAGGAAGCCACCCGCTACGCCGCGTGAGCGGGCCTTGCGTCAGTTGCTGTTGGCGGGAGCCGGCGTCTCGGCGGGCTTCGCCTGCGCCGCCTTCGAAACGGCGACCAGCGCCGGACGGAGTGTCCGCTCGCCGATGACATAGCCCGCCTGGACAACCTCGGCGACATGACCGGGCGGCAGGTCGGCGGTCTCGACCTCATACATCGCCTGATGCACTTCCGGGTCGAACTTCTCGCCCTTGGCCTCGATCGGCTTGACGCCGAACTTCTGCAGGGTCTGGCTCATGCCGCGCTCGGTGACCTCGACGCCCTCGATGAGGACGTTCAGCGCCGGGTCGCGGCCGTCGCGGGCATCGGCCGGCACGGCCGCTATGGCGCGGCGGAGATTGTCGCCGACGACCAGCATGTCGCGGGCGAAGTTGGCGACCGCATAGGCGCGCGTGTCGGCGATCTCGCGTTCGGTCCGGCGCCGCAAATTCTCCATTTCGGCGAGCGTGCGCAGCAGCCGGTCCTTCATCTCGCCGACTTCGGCGGCAAGGGCGGCGGCGCGCTCGCTATCGCCCGGCACGGCCGGGTCCCCGGTGTTTTGCGGCGTCTCTTGGGGTGTCACGTTGTCTTCGGCCATAAGCGGTCAGGCTCGCTTGCTGCGAATGCTCGGGAAGGCCATCGATATCAGGTTTCGGCGGGCAAAAATCAAGGTTTCAGGCCGGCCTAAATGCGCCTCAGCGCCACCTGCTCCATGCGGTGCGTGGCGCTCTTGAGGAGGATGAGGTCGGCGCGGGGCCGCGTCGGCAGGATGTTTTCCTTGAGATTGACCAGGTTGATGCGGGTCAGCAGCCGGTCGGCGACCTCGGCCGCCTCGGCGTCGCTGACCGTCGCGTAGCGATGGAAATAGGAGGCCGGATCGCGGAACGCGGTCTGGCGGAGGCGCATGAAGCGCGCCTTGTACCAGCGCTCGATGTCGGCCTCGTCGGCGTCGAGATAGACCGAGAAGTCGAAGAAGTCGGAAACGAACGGCACGGCCCGGGCATCGCGCGGCGGCCGGGCCGTCTGCAGGACGTTGAGCCCCTCGACGATGAGGATGTCCGGCCGGTCGATGGCGATCGTCTCCCCCGACACGATGTCGTAGACGATGTGCGAATAGACCGGTGCCTCGACCCTGCCCTTGCCGGCCTTGATGCTGGAGAGAAAGCCGAGGAGCGCCGGCAGGTCGTAGCTCTCCGGAAAGCCTTTCCGCTCCATCAGCCCTTCGCGCGTCAGCACGGCGTTGGGGAGGAGGAACCCGTCGGTAGTGACGAGGTCGACCTTGGGCGTGTTTGGCCAGCGGCGGAGGAGAGCGCGGAGGATCCGGGCCGTCGTCGACTTGCCGACCGCCACCGAGCCGGCGATGCCGATGATGAACGGCGTCTGCCCGTCGCGCGCGCCAAGAAACGTGCGGGTCGCGTCGAACAGGGCCTGCGCGGCGGCGACGTAAAGGCTGAGGAGGCGCGAGATCGGGAGATAAATCTCGATCACGTCGTCAAGCGACATCGGGTCGTTGAGGCTCTGCAGCCGGACGACGTCGTCGGCAGTAAGGGTAAGCGGCGTATCGGCGCGAAGCTGCGCCCACTCGGACCGGCTGAACACCCGGTGCGGCGAGAGCCCCGGGGGATTGTGCTGGTCCATCAGATCTTCTTCTTCCGTGCAGCCTTCTCCTCAAGGCCGCTCTGGCGCGTCCGCTTTTCCAGCTCCGCCATCACGCCTGTCAGCGCCACGCCCCGCGCTTCGAGGAGGACAAGCAGGTGATAGAGCACGTCCGCCGCCTCGGCCGTCAGTGCCGCCTTGTCGGAGGCGACCGCGGCGAGCACCGTCTCGACAGCTTCCTCGCCGAACTTCTTCGCGCAGCGCTCGACGCCCTCGCCGACGAGCTTGGCCGTGTAGGAGCCCGGGTCGCCGGAGCGGGCGCGCGCGCCGACGATGGCGGCGAGGTCGGCGAGGGTGAAACCGGTCACGAAGCCTCCCGGCCGTTGTCGAGCCTTATCGGAATACCGGCGGCGACCATATGCGCTTTCGCCGCGCCAATCGAGAAGGTGCCGAAGTGGAAGATCGAGGCGGCGAGGACGGCCGAAGCGTGGCCGATGGTGACGCCTTCGACGAGGTGGTCGAGCGTGCCGACACCGCCCGAGGCGACGACCGGAATCGGCACCGCGTCGGCGACGGCGCGGGTGAGTTTGAGGTCGAACCCCTCGCCGGTGCCGTCGCGGTCCATCGAGGTCAAGAGGATCTCGCCGGCGCCGAGTCGGGCCACTTCCTCGGCGTAAGCGACCGCATCGATGCCGGTCGGCTGGCGGCCGCCATGGGTGAAAATCTCCCAGCGCTCGATCTCGCCGGGCTTGCTCACGGTCTTGGCGTCGATGGCGACGACGATCGCTTGCGAGCCGAATTTCAGCGCCGCCTCAGCGACGATGCGCCGGTCGCGAACCGCGGCGGTGTTGATCGACACCTTGTCGGCGCCGGCAAGGAGGAGGGCGCGGGCATCCTCGACCGTGCGGACGCCGCCGCCGACGGTGACCGGCATGAAGCAGACCTCGGCGGTGCGCCGGACGACGTCGAGGATGATGCCGCGATTCTCGTGGCTCGCCGTGATGTCGAGGAAGCAGAGCTCGTCGGCGCCGGCCGCGTCATAGGCGCGCGCCGACTCCACCGGATCGCCGGCATCGGCAAGGTCGACGAAGCGCACGCCCTTGACGACGCGCCCGTC
>JBDTLN010000242.1:0-4445 GCA_039934795.1 Bauldia sp.
CTCCAGAACGGCCTTTGGGCAGGCGGCTGCTTTGTGCAGAACCGGTTGTTCGGCGAGCATGTCGTGCCGCGGCCGCCCAGGACCCAGGCGCCGAACGCGCTTGCCAATCACTATCGCTGCCGCGACGGCCGCTGGTTCCTGATGGCGCTGCACAACGAGCTACGGCAGCTGGCGAGCTTCCTGGAGGCCATTGACGCGCGCCACCTCAGCGACGACCCGCGCTTTGCGACAAATTTGGCGCGGCGCGAGAACGCCGTCGCGCTCACCGCGATCCTGGATGATGTCTTCGCGAAACGCGACCTTGCGGACTGGCGTCCCGTTCTTGAAGGGGCAGGCGTCACCTTCGGCGCGGTCTTCTCGGTCAACGAAGCGGCGGACGACAATCAGGCCCGAGACATCGGCGCTCTCGTTCCCTTCGCCGACGGCAAAGGGCTTACTGTGTCGAGCCCCTTCCACATCGATGGCGCCACCAAGATCGCCCCCAGCCGCGCCCCTGCCGTCGGTCAGCATTCGGAGATGGTGCTGCGCGAAGCGGGCTACTCCGCCGAGGAGATTACGCAGCTGAAAGGACTCGGCATTCTCGGGTAGACCGCCCGCCGGCCTAAGGCTGCTGCAGCACATCCCTGTTGATCACGGCATCGCGATCGAACTGGCCGGCCAGGAATTCGAGGACGTTGCCGGCGGAGTCCCATGCCATCCGGCGCAAGCCCTCGGCGGTGCTGGCCGCCACGTGCGGCGTGACGACGAGGTTGTCGAGCGCCAGCATGGAGATGGGCTTAGTCAGGGGTTCGACGCTCAGCACGTCGAGGCCCGCCGCCGCCAGATGGCCTGACCGCAGGGCCGCTTCCAGCGCGTTCTCGTCGATCAACGTTCCGCGTGCGGTATTGATGAGCACGGAGCCGGCCTTCATTCGCGACAGAAAAGCGGCATTCACCATGCCGCGCGTCGTCTCGTTGGCGGGGGCGTGAATGGTCACGATGTCGGCGGTCGCGAGCCCGCTGTCGCGGTCGACCGCGGCTTCGTATCCGGCGCCCCGGATCGTGCCCGCGGGCATGTAAGGATCGTGAATCGCCACGCGCATGCCAAAGGCCGCACAGAGGCGCGCCACCCTTGTGCCGATCCGGCCAAAGCCGATGACCAAGACCTGTCGTCCGCCCAGTTCGAACGTGCTGGATTGGCCCCGTACGCGCCATTCTCCCCGGCGCACCGCGGCGGCGACCTGCACGGTGTTGCGCGAGAGAGTGAGCATCAGCATCAACGCATGCTCCGCCACCGATGCCGCGTTCGCCTCGGGCGTGATCATCAGCGCGATGCCACGCCTCGTCAGGACCGGCACATCGACCAGGTCGTAGCCGACGCCATGCCGGCAAACCACGCGTAGCCTTTCGGCATGCATGAGCAACGCCTCGTCCACCGGCGTTCCCCGCACGATCAGGCCATCTGCCAGCCGCAGCCGCTCGGCAAGCGGCTTGTTGGCGGCGTTTCCCGGGTGGTCGACCGTGACGCCGGGCGTCTTCAACAGGCGCTCGATGCCCTCTGGATGAATTGGATCGGCGACGACGATATGCGGCATGAACTAATTCATTCGACCTTGAGATTCAGGTCCTTGACGATGGTTTTCCATACCTGGAATTGATCCTTCTGGTACTGCACCGCCTGCTGGCGCGTCGATGGCATCGGCACGATGCCGCTCTGCAGCAGCTTCGACTTCACCGGCTCCGACTCCAGGATCCTGACCAGTTCCTTGTTCAGCCGGTCGAGGATCTCGTCGGGTGTATTTGCCGGCGCGACGGCGGCCCACCACCCTCCCATGTCAGGGGGTGTCGGCAGGCCGGCTTCCGCGAACGTCGGCACTTCGGGCAACAGCGGATGGCGTTGTGCCGTTGGCATGCCGACTGCCCGAATCTTGCCGGCCCGGATCATGCTCTGCGACGTGGGCACATCGGCGACCATCATCTGAACGTGTCCGCTGATCAGGTCCGCCAATGCCGGTGGCGTCGACTTGTAGGGCACGTGCGTCGCGTTGAGCTGATAGGCGTTCATCATCTGGCCGCCGTAGGCGATGCCACCCGTGTTGCCGCTCGCGTAATTGTACTTTCCGGGATTGGCTTTGATCAACTTGATGAGTTCGGGAGCGGTCCTGGCGTCGACATCGATGTTGACGACCCAGACATAGGAGACCGACGCCACGAGCGAGATATAGCTCAGATCCTTGGCCGGATCGTAACGGACTCCGCTGGTCAACCCGGCGGGGCTTGCGACGAGGCCGGAATTGGTGAGGAGCCCGAGCGTGTATCCGTCCGGCGCCGCCGCCACGACGAACTCGGTGCCCAGCGTCGTGTTGTTCCCGGGCTTGTTCTCCACGATGATCGGCTGGCCCAGTGCCTGGGACAGCGGCTCGCTGAGAATGCGAGCAAGGATATCGCTCGCGGAACCGGCGCCGAAAGGCACGATGAGCCGTATCGGCTTGTTCGGATAGGGTTGCGCCGTCGCGGGCACGGCGGCCAGGAGGCCGGCGGCGGCAGCAAGGCCGGCGATCCATCGGAAAATCTTCATGCGGTTCCTCCTTTTTGTCGAGATGGCGTGGTCGTCTTTGCGCGACCCAATGTGTTTATAGTTCGCTCAAGCCAAGTGGCTCACGGCTTGAAGCCGAGTTCGCGGACGATGATGTTCTTCTGGATCTCGCTGGTGCCTTCGCCGATCACGTAGACCAGCGCGTCGCGATGGATGCGGCCCACCGGATATTCGCGCATGATCCCGGCGCCGCCGTGAATTCTGATCGCCTGTTCGCTGACGGCCACGGCGGTCTCGCTCGCGATCAGCTTCACGCGCGCGGCGGTCGCCGCATCCAGCGTGTTCTGGTCGACGCGCCAGGCCCCATAATAGACGAGCCATTTGGCCGCTTCGATCTGGGCCGACATCTCTGCGAGCTTGTGGCCGATTGCCTGATAGTCGCCGATGCGCTTGTTCGCGACCACGCGCTCCCGCGCGTACGCCGTGGCGGCATCGAAGGCAGCCCGCGCCATGCCGAGCGCATTCGCGGCGACCCCGACGCGGTTTTCGCTGAGCGACTCCAGGATCACCGGGTAAGTGCCCAGGCGCCCGCCGAGAACACATTCGTCCGGGACGAATACGTCCTCCATGTAGATCAGGCCGGTTTCGGACGCGCGGATACCTTCCTTTCGCAACTTGTCGATGCGCATGCCCTTGGCCGGAAGCTCGACGATGAACAGGCTGATGGCGTCCCCCGTCAGTCCGGGCGCGGTGCGGGCGGCGACGAGCAGGAAGTCGGCGATCGGCGCATTCGTGATGTAGAGCTTGCTGCCATTGAGATGCCAGCCGCTTGCGGTGCGTTCGGCGCGGGTTTTGAGACCACGGATATTCGAGCCGCCGTCAGGTTCGCTGAGGGCGAAGCCCGCGATCTTCTTTCCTTGCACCGCGGGCAGGAAGAAACGCCGGCGCTGTTCATCCGTGCCGGCCTTCCAGATTGGCCAGATCCCGAGGTGAGAGTGTGCCGACCAGCTCGACGCAAATCCCTGGCTCATGTAGCTCAGCTCTTCGCGCACGATACAGTCGCTGATCTTGTCGAGACCGCTGCCGCCATCGCTTTCGGGGTAGCGAACGCCAAGCAAGCCTAGCTCACCCCAGCGCTGGAACACCTGGCGCGGGAGGACTTCGTTCTCCTCCGCCGCCATGACCAACTGCTGATGCTCCGACTGGCACAGGCGTTTGACAGTATCGCGCACGGCGATGTGCTGTTCCGAGAAGGAGAAGTCCATTCAGCAGCCACTCTCTAAAGCGGAGACGCTTCTACGATTTGAGTACTGACGATATTCGAAGTTGAGGTCGCGTGCGAGAGAATGCCGCGGTTTCGCCACTCGGATGCTACGGAGGATTGCCTCGATATGGCGTGTGTCGCCCATCTTCGCACGCTACGAGAGGTCGAATCCTTCGTAGCCCCGCGCCGCAACCTCTTGGCAAATTTCCCGATACCGGACCATTCCTCCGGCATAAGGCATGAACACGCTGGGTTTGCCGGGAATGTTTGCGCCCAGGTACCAGGAATGCTTCGCTTGCGGCAGCAGCGTCCTGTTGGCGACCTCGTTGACCTCCGCCACCCATTTTTCAACCGAGTCGGGCTTGGCCTCGATGCGCTCCATACCCTTCGTTCGCATATAGTCGATGCAGTTCGTGATCCAATCCGCGTGTTGCTCGATCGCCACCGGCATGTTGCACAGCACGGATGGGCTCCCTGGACCGGTGATGGTGAACAGGTTCGGGAATCCGGCGATCTGCAGGCCGAGGTAGTTGCGCGGCCCGGCTTCCCAAACATCCTTCAAGGCCAGGCCGTCGCGCCCACGGATATCCATCCGCAGCATGGGACCCGTCATGGCGTCGAAGCCGGTCGCGAAGACGATGATATCCAGCGGGTACTCGGCCTCGGC
>JBDTLN010000243.1:0-4433 GCA_039934795.1 Bauldia sp.
TTGTCTGTCGATAAAGGGCCGATCGCTTCGATGAGACGCCACCTGCCGCCTTTGTCGTCGGCAAGAAAGTGGCGGCATTACGCTTCGCTATTCCGCCTACTGCGTCCACGGCCTCTCATCTTGTGCCTGACGGGAGGCCCGGGCCTCGCCCTTTGACTAGACTTTGCGTCGCCAAGAGAAAAACCTTCTTCCCAAGGGGCGGGTTGAGTCGAGGACGGGTTGGGGTCGTCCCTGTGGAGTTCGCCGGCGGTCAGTCGCCCGTGGCGGTGGGCTGTCGGGGGTGGACTGCGTCGGCGAAATCGGGGAAGGACTTCCATGCCGGCTCGACTGGCGCGATGCCGGCTCTCGGCACATAGGGCGAGTCTTCGACGAGCCGCATCGTCGGGATATAGCGCGGGCAGTTCGGGAAGATCGCGCGGGCGGTGACGCGGACGATGAGCTGCGCCCCGACCGTCGTCGCCATCAGCGGATCGTCCCGGACGACCGTCGCCGTGCCGACAACACGCAGCCGCCGTGGACGCTCGAAGTCAATGAACAGCAGCGCGACCCCCGGATTGACGGCGAGGTTGCCGAGGCTCTTGAACATGCCGTTGCCGTCATAGTCGGGGAAAGCGAGCTCCGAGGGGCCGGTGACGCGGACGAAGCCGCGAGGGCCGCCCTTGTACGACACGCCGGGCCGGCCCTCTTCGTCGGCGGTGGCGAGGAAAAAGAGGATGGCGCCCTCGACGAAGGCCACGTCCGACGCGGTGAAGGCACCGCGGGTGGTGACCTCTTCGAGGCGGTCGGCGATGCGCCGGCTGTCGAACGCGTCCTGAAGCTTTCGGTTGCCGTCATGGTAGAGGCCTGACCCGGGCATGCGACACCTCCCTGCTCGAAGGCCATCTTACAGCCGCTCGTGGCACGACGCCCGAGATTGGGCGGCTAATGCCGGCGGAAGATCACCGAGGCGTTGGTGCCGCCGAAGCCGAAGGAGTTGGAGAGGGCGACGTCGACCTGTTTCTTGCGGGCGACCTTGGGGACGAGGTCGATGGGCGTCTCGACCGACGGATTGTCGAGGTTGATGGTCGGCGGGACGATGTTGTCGCGGATGGCGAGGAGACAGAAGATCGACTCGATGGCGCCCGCAGCGCCGAGGAGATGGCCGGTCATCGACTTGGTCGAGGACATCGACGCAGTGGCGGCGGCGTTGCCGAGGACGCGCTCGACGGCGTGCAACTCGATCTCGTCGGCCATGGTCGAGGTGCCGTGGGCGTTGATGTAGTCGATGTCGGCCGGGGCGATGCCGGCGCGCTTGATCGCCATCAGCATGCAGCGCTCGGCGCCATCGCCATCCTCGGACGGCGCGGTGATGTGATACGCGTCGCCGGAGAGGCCGTAGCCGACGATCTCGCCATAGATCCTGGCGCCGCGCGCCAGGGCGTGTTCGCGTTCCTCGAGAACGACGATGCCGGCGCCCTCGCCCATGACGAAGCCGTCGCGGTCGCGGTCGTACGGGCGCGAGGCCTCGGTCGGCCGGTCGTTGAAGGCGGTGGCGAGGGCCCGGCACGCGGCGAAGCCGGCAAGCGACAGGCGCCCCACCGGGGATTCCGTGCCGCCGGCAACCATCACATCGGCATCGCCGAGGGCGATAAGGCGGCTGGCGTCGCCGATGGCGTGGGCGCCGGTCGAGCAGGCGGTGACGACGGAGTGGTTGGGGCCCTTGAGGCCGTTGCGGATCGAGACCTGGCCCGAGGCGAGGTTGATCAGCCGGCCGGGGATGAAGAACGGGCTGATGCGGCGGGGACCGCGTTCCTTCAGAGTGATCGAGGCTTCCTCGATGCCCTGGAGGCCGCCGATGCCGGAGCCGATGAGGACGCCGCTGGCGACCTGGTCCTCGCGGCTCACCGGATGCCAGCCGGCGTCGTCGAGCGCCTGGGTCGAGGCGGCGATGGCGTAGATAATGAAGTCGTCGACCTTGCGCTGTTCCTTCGGCTCCATCCAGTCGTCGGGGTTGAACTTGCCTTCGGACAGGGGGCCGCGCGGAATCTGGCAGGCGATCTGACAGGCGATGTCATCGACCTGGAAGTTGGTCACCCGGGCCGCGCCGCTTTTTCCGGCGACGAGATTCGACCATGTGGTTTCGACTCCGCATCCCAGCGGAGTCACCATGCCCATTCCGGTGACGACAACCCGTCTCATTCCCGACCCCCAGGCCCTTTCGGACCCGTCACGCGCGGCGGCGCATAGGCCGGATCAGGCGGTATTCTTTTCAAGGAAGCCGATCGCATCGCCTACCGTCAGGATGGTCTCGGCCGCGTCATCGGGAATCTCGACGCCGAACTCCTCCTCGAAGGCCATGACGAGTTCGACCGTGTCGAGGCTGTCGGCCCCCAGATCGTCAATGAAGCTGGCGCCCTCGATCACCTTGTCTGGCTCGACGCCGAGATGCTCGATGACGATCTTCTTCACCCGGTCTGCGATATCACTCATTGTGGAAACCTCAGTTGCTTCGCTTTGGTCACTCGTAGGGCCCGCGCCCGCGAGCGATCGGAATCGGCATCGCACGGAACGGACAGTCGGCTTGACGATATCGGATGCAGCATCCCGGCGAAAGCCAACTAGAGGCCCCGCGCGAAGAGCACCCTCCCCATCGGCATTCGCGGCCGTCGTAACATAGTTTCCGGGGCTTCGCCAGTCGCGGAACCCGTCCCCGCGCCGCTGCCGGGCGGGAGCGAATTCCGCTGTCATATCATGGCCATGCCGCCGTTGACGTGGATTGTTTCGCCAGTCACGTAAGCGGCTTCGTTCGAGGCAAGGAAGAGGACGGCGGCGGCAATTTCGGCCGGCGTGCCGAGGCGGCGGGCCGGGATCTTTTCGAGGATTGTCGCCCGCTGCTTCTCGTTGAGGGCGTCGGTCATGGCCGTGGCGATGAAGCCGGGGGCAACGCAGTTGACGGTGATGCCGCGGCTGGCGACCTCGTGGGCGAGCGACTTGGTCATGCCGGCCAGCCCGGCCTTGGAGGCGATGTAGTTGGCCTGGCCGGGGTTGCCGGTGGCGGCGACCACCGCGGTGATCGAAACAATCCGGCCGGCGCGACGCTTGATCATGCCGCGGAGCGCGGCGCGGGAGAGGCGGAAGGCGGCGGTGAGGTTGACGGCGAGGACCGCGTCCCAGTCCGCGTCGCTCATGCGTATGGCGAGGCCGTCCGGCGCCAGGCCGGCATTGTTGACGAGGATGTCGATGTCGCCGAGGCCGGTTTCGACCACCGGCACCAGGGCCTCGACGTCCGCGGGGCTCGACAGGTCGCAGGGGAAGACTTTCGCGCGGTCGCCGAGTTCCGCGGCAAGGTCATCGAGGGCTTCGCGGCGCGTGCCCGACAGGGCGACCGACGCCCCGGCGGCATGGAGGGCGCGGGCGATGGCGGCGCCGATGCCGCCGCTGGCGCCGGTGACCAGGGCACGCTTGCCGCTGAGATCGAACATATCCGTCCCTCCCCCCTCGCCGCGGTCAGCCGAGTTTGGCCACGGCGGCGGCGATATCTTCGGGCGTGCCGACATTGATGGTCTCGGCGCCCTCGGCGATGCGCCTCGCCAGGCCCGACAATACCTTGCCGGCGCCGATTTCGGCGAACACGGTGACGCCGGCGCCGGCGAGCCAGGCGATCGACTCGCGCCAGCGGACCATGCCGGTGACCTGCTCGACGAGGCGGCGGCGGATTTCATCCGGATCCGAGATCGGACCGGCGACGACGTTGGCAACGAGCGGCACGACGGGGGCGTGCACGGTCACGTCGGCAAGAGCGGCGCGCATCGCCTCGGCGGCCGGCGCCATGAGGGCGCAGTGGAACGGGGCGCTGACCGGCAGGAGAATGGCGCGCCTGGCGCCCTTCGCCTTGGCGATCTCGACGGCGCGGTCGATGGCTGCCTTCGCGCCGGAGATGACGACCTGGCCGCCGCCATTGTCATTGGCGACGCCGCAGACTTCGCCTTCGGCGGCTGCGTCGGCAACTTCCTTCGCCGCGGCGGCGTCGAGGCCGATGAGGGCCGCCATGGCCCCTGCCCCGACCGGCACCGCCGCCTGCATGGCGCGGCCGCGAATGCGGAGGAGCCGCGCCGTGTCGGCAATGCCGAGGCTACCGGCGGCGGCGAGGGCGGAATATTCGCCGAGGGAATGGCCGGCGACGTAGGCGGCGTTCTTCGCGATACCGATCTCCTCGCCTTCCAGGGCGCGCAGCGCCGCGAGGCTGACGGCCATCAGCGCCGGCTGGGCATTCTCGGTGAGGGTCAGCGTTTCCGCCGGACCATTCCAGACGATGTCGGAGAGTTTCTGGCCGAGGGCATCGTCGACCTCGGCGAAGACGGCGCGCGCAGCGGGATAAGCATCGGCGAGCGCCTTGCCCATGCCGACCGCCTGGCTGCCTTGTCCGGGGAAGGTGAATGCCGTTGTCATTTTAG
>JBDTLN010000244.1:0-4432 GCA_039934795.1 Bauldia sp.
CAGACATTGCGGACGGTCTACGGCGTCGCCAGCGATCGGATCGCCGTCATCCCGCACGGCGTCCCCGACATGCCCTTCCTCGACGCTTCGTTCCACAAGGATCAGTTCGGCATCGTCGGCCGCAAGGTGATTCTCACCTTCGGCCTTCTGTCGCGCGGCAAGGGCACCGAATACGTCATTGAGGCACTCCCCGAGATCGTCGCCGCGCACCCTGATGCGATCTTCGTGGTCATCGGCGCCACCCATCCGGAAGTCCGTCGCCAGGAAGGCGAAGCTTACCGCCTGTCGCTGCAGCAGCGCGCCCGCGAACTCGGCGTCGACGATCACGTCGTCTTCCACAACCAGTTCATGGACACCCGGACCCTCACCGAGTTCCTGTCGACCGCCGACGTTTTCGTCACGCCCTACCTCAACAAGGAGCAGATCGTCTCGGGCGTCCTCAGCTACGCCCTCGGCGCCGGCAAGGCGGCGGTGTCCACGCCGTACTGGTACGCCGAGGAGGCGCTCGCCAACGGCCGCGGCCGGATCGTGCCGTTCAGGGATGCGCCGGCCATCGCCGGCGAGGTCATCGACCTCCTCTCCAGCGACGTTGCCCGCAACGCCATCCGCAAGAAGGCCTACACCCACGCCCGCGACATGGTGTGGAGCAAAGTCGCCGGCCAGTATCTCGCCCTGCTCGGCGAAGTGCGCGAAGAGCGCGGCGTCCGGCCCCGCGGCCCGTATCAGCTCCGTACCCTCCAGGCCAATGCCTTCGACCTGCCGCAGCCGAGCCTTGACCACCTTCGCGTTCTCACCGACGACACCGGCATCTTCCAGCACGCCAGGTTCGCTGTGCCCGATCGCGACCACGGCTACTGCACCGACGACAATGCCCGCGCTCTCATCGTTGCCCTCAACGCCCGTCAGGTACTGCCGGACGGTGACGCTGTGATGCCGCTGGCCTA
Source organism: Bauldia sp. (assembly GCA_039934795.1). Taxonomy (GTDB): domain Bacteria; phylum Pseudomonadota; class Alphaproteobacteria; order Rhizobiales; family Kaistiaceae; genus CAMCWB01. Next base: position 945 of record JBDTLN010000244.1, read on the forward strand.
TCGCTATCGCGGCTTCCTCAGCCATGCACTGAATGAAGAGAACGGCCGTTTCCGCAATGTCATGAACTTCGACCGCACCTGGCAGGAGTCGGCCGGCAGCGAGGATTCCCATGGCCGCGCACTCTGGGCGCTCGGCGAAACCGTCCGGAACGCGCCGACCGAAGGCATGGGCGGCCTCGCCATGGGACTTTTCGAGCGCGCTTTGCCGATGGCGCTCGACTTCACCTCGCCGCGCGCCTGGGCTTACGCGCTTCTCGGCATCGCCGCCTTCCTGACGCGCTTCGGCGGCGCCAGCGACGCCCGCCGCGCCCGCATCCTTCTCGCCGAACGCATGCTCGGCCTGTTCAAGGCAAATGCCTCCGAGGATTGGCCCTGGCCCGAGCCGGTCGTGACATACGCCAACGCCATCCTGCCTCACGTCCTCATCGCCTCAGGCGCGGCTCTCGACCGGCCGGAGATGGTCGACACCGGCCTCAATGCGCTCCACTGGTTGCTCGAGGTCCAGACCGACGCCAAGGGCCACTTCATGCCGATCGGCAATCACGGCTGGCTCGCCCGCAATCAGGCGCCGGCGCGTTTCGACCAGCAGCCGATCGAGGTCCAGCACATGGTCGATGCGCTGCTCGAGGCCCACGAGGTCACCGGCGAGCGTCATTTCGTCGATGAGGCTCGGCGTTGCTTCGAATGGTTCCTCGGCCGCAACGACCTGCAGCAGGCGATTTGCGACCATTCCACCGGCGGCTGCCGGGATGGTCTGGCCGCCGACGGCGTCAACCAGAACCAGGGTGCCGAGTCGACGCTGGCCTGGCTCCACAGCCTCATGAAGCTGCACATCGCCGCCGGCGCCGCCGGCGCCGCCGTCGCCGCCGAGCCGGCGCCTCCGGCACGGCCTCGCCAAGCCCCGCGCCTTGTCGCCGCGAGCGGTGGCGATCGTCCCGTCCCGGTCCCGCAGGTCGCTGCCCCGCAATAGATCGCGACGTCCCTCCCACACAAGGACAACGCTCATGACCGTTCCGCTTCGCTCGGCAGCGCCCCGCGCATATGCTCAAAGCGATCTTTTCAAACGCCACCCGCTCAACCCGATCCTGACGGTGGCCGACCTCGCCTATCCGGCCAGCACCATCTTCAATCCCGCCGCCGTGCAAGTTGGCGAGGAGACGGTTCTCCTCATGCGCGTCGAGGATCGCCGCGGCCATTCGCATCTGACCGTTGCCCGCAGCCGCGACGGGGTCACCGGTTGGGTGATCGATCCAAAGCCGACCTTCGTCGCCGATCCCGACCGCTACCCGGAGGAGATCTGGGGCATCGAGGATCCCCGCATCACTTACCTCGAAGAGCAGAAGCGCTGGGCGATCACCTACACAGCCTTCTCCGTCGGCGGCCCGCTCGTTGCGCTCGCCGTCACCAACGATTTTCGCAATTTCGAGCGACTCGGCCCGGTCATGCCGCCGGAAGACAAGGACGCCGCGCTCTTTCCCGTCCGCTTCAACGGCCGCTGGGCGATGCTGCACCGGCCTGTGCCCTCCGCCGGCAACACGGGCGCCCATATCTGGCTGTCATGGTCGCCGGACCTCAAGCATTGGGGCGACCACCACATCCTGTTGCGCGCCCGGCGCGGCGGCTGGTGGGACGCCAACAAGATCGGTCTGTCGCCGCCGCCGCTTCTCACCGACGAGGGCTGGCTGCTCCTCTATCACGGCGTTCGCCTGACCGCGTCCGGCGCCATCTACCGGCTCGGCCTCGCTCTTCTTGACCGGGAGGATCCGACACGCGTCATCTCGCGCGGCGACGAATGGATCTTTCAGCCCGAGGAAGACTACGAGCGCTTCGGCGACGTCGACAAGGTCGTGTTTCCATGCGGCTGGGTCGAGCGCGATGGCGAGGTTCGCATCTATTATGGAGCCGCCGACAGCCGCATCGCGCTCGCCACCGCGAAGGTCTCCGACCTTCTCGACTGGTTGAAACTCACCACCAGCCGAATGCGCCGCGATGACATTGTTTAGTAGGGACTCGCCGGTAACCTCGCCGGACGATGGCGGATTGTCCGACCGCGCCGCCGAAGGCAATGTCGAGCCTGTTCCTGGGGTTAGAGGCAAATTTGAAGGATCCGCTTTGATCGTCCCGGTCATCCTCGTCGGCGGCGCGGGAACGCGCCTGTGGCCGGCATCGACGGAAGCGTTGCCAAAGCCGTTCCTGCCGCTCGTCGCCGGCAAGTCGACCTTCGCCGCGACCCTCGAGCGCCTCTCCGATCCGGCGCTCTTTGCCGCCCCGGTCGTCGTCGCCAACCGCGAGCACGAGAGACTGATCGAGGAGGCCCTCGCCACCGCCGGCACCGGCGGCAGCGTTCTCCTGGAGCCCGAGGGCCGCGATACCGCCGCCGCCATCGCCGCCGCTGCCGGCTTCGGCGCCGGGCGCGACGCCGGGGCTATGTTGCTGGTGCTGCCCGCCGATCACCTCATCGCCGATGCCGAGGGCTTTCGCACCGACGTCCGCGCCGCACTCCCCGCCGCCGCGGCGGGCAAGATCGTCGTCTTCGGCATCCGCCCCGACCGGCCCGCCACCAGTTACGGCTACATCAAGCCCGGCGCACCGGTCCCGGATCAGGCGGGCGTCAGCGCCGTCGCTGCCTTCGTCGAGAAACCCGACGCCGCCACCGCCGCCCGCTACGTCGCCGACGGCTATCTCTGGAACAGCGGCAACTTCATGCTGAGCGCCGCCACCGCCCTGGCCGAGTTCGAGAAGCACGCCCCGGCGGTACTTGCCGCGGCGAGGGCCGCGGTTGCCGGAGCGTCGGCGGAGGGCGACGTTCATCGCCTCGCCGGCGAGGCCTTCGCCGCCGCGCCGCGCATCTCCTTCGACTATGCCGTCATGGAGAAGACCGCGAATGCCGTCGTCGTCGCCACCCGCTTCGACTGGTCCGATCTCGGCACCTGGTCGTCGGTCTGGGACGCCGCCGGCAAGGACACGGCCGGCAACGCCACGGTTGGCGACGTTGTGCTGATGGATTCGCACGGCACCTATGTCGACACCGATCGCCCGCTGGTCGGTGTCCTTGGCGTCAGCAATCTCGTCGTCGTGGTCAGCGACAACCAGGTGCTCATCGCGCCGCGCGAGCGTGCCGACGAGGTCAAGAAGCTGGTCGCCAATCTCAGCTTCGACAAGGAGCGCGAAGTCGCCGGCCGCTCCTACCGCCCATGGGGCCATTACCAGAGCCTCGACAAGGGCGCGATGCACCAGGTCAAGCGCATCGTCGTCAAGCCGGGCGGCCGCCTGTCGCTCCAGAAGCACGCGCACCGGGCCGAGCACTGGACCGTGGTGCGCGGCACCGCCGAGGTCACGGTCGGCGACGAGGTGCAGATTCTGGAGGAGAACCAGTCGGTCTACATCCCGCTCGGTGCCGTCCATCGCATGGCCAACCCCGGCGACGTGCCGATGGTCCTGATCGAAGTCCAGTACGGCGACTATCTCGGCGAGGACGACATCGTCCG
>JBDTLN010000245.1:0-4424 GCA_039934795.1 Bauldia sp.
GCATTGTATGCCCCTGGACCCTCAAAGGTGGCGTCCTGGAGTACATACAACCTTGATTGTCGACCGATTATTAATCGGGGGGTTCGAATTGAATATGATCTCATGGGCCGGCTGAGCGGGCATGGCGGTAGAGAGCACGGGGGCTGACCTCGTCCCGATCGTGGCGCTCTTGGGCGCCGGCGTCGTTGCCGTGCCGATCTTCAAGCGGATCGGCCTCGGCGCCGTCATCGGATATCTCGTTGCCGGCCTTGCGATCGGGCCGTTCGGGTTACGGCTCTTTACCGAGGCGGGCTCGATCCTCAGCGTCGCCGAACTTGGCGTCGTGCTGCTCCTCTTCGTCATCGGACTGGAACTGAAGCCGAGCCGCCTGTGGTCGCTGCGGCGCGATATTTTCGGGCTCGGCGCGGCGCAGGTCGTCGTCTGCGGCGCATTGCTCGCCGGCGGCGGGATCCTCGCCGGCGTCGATCCGGCCGTGGCCCTTATCGCCGCGATGGGGCTGGCGCTCTCCTCGACCGCGATCGTCCTTCAAATTCTGGAAGAGGAAGGCGAGACTGCCGCGCCGCACGGGCGGAAGATTTTCTCGGTCCTCCTCCTTCAGGACCTCGCCATCGTCCCGTTCCTCGCCATCGAGGCGGTGCTGGCGCCGGCCGCGCCGGCATCGACCGGGCCGTCGCGCTGGATTCAGGCGGGCATCGCGATCGCGGTCGTCCTCGCCGTGATCTTCGTCGGCCGCTACCTGCTCAATCCGGTGTTCCGGATTTTTGCGGCCGCCAAGGCACGCGAGGTGATGACGGCGGCGGCGCTGCTCGTCGTTCTCGGAGCCGCACTCGCGATGGAAGCGAGCGGCCTGTCGATGGCGATGGGCGCCTTCCTCGCCGGCGTCCTCCTTTCCGAATCGAGCTTCCGGCATCAGCTCGAAGCCGACATCGAGCCGTTTCGCGGCCTCCTCCTCGGGCTCTTCTTTCTCGGCGTCGGCATGTCGCTCGACGTCGGCCTGATCGTCAGTTCGTGGTACCTGATCCTCGCCGCCGTCGTCGCCTTCGTGATCCTCAAGGCGGCTGGCATTTACACGGTGGCGCGCGTGCGGTCGGATCATCGCGAGGCGCTGAAGATCGCGCTCGATCTGGCGCAGGGCGGCGAGTTCGCCTTTGTCCTCTACGCCAACGCGGCGGGCGTCTTTCTCCTCGACCGGCCGACCATGGCTTTTCTCAACGCCGCCGTCATCCTGTCGATGGCGCTGACGCCGCTGGCGCCATTCGTCATCCGCAAGCTGCTGCCACCGAAGCCAATATCGCTCGACGGCATCGAGGTCCCGGACGGCCTGTCGGGGACGGCACTGATCATCGGCTTTGGCCGGTTCGGCCAGGTGGCAAGCCAGGCGCTCCTTTCGAGGGGGATCGACGTTTCGATCATCGACGACGACACGGAGATGATCCGGAGCGCGGGACGGTTCGGCTTCAAGATCTACTACGGCGACGGCACCCGTCTTGACGTGCTGCGCGCCGCCGGCGCCGGGACGGCCAAGGCGATCGCGGTGTGTATCGACAATCCCGTCGGCGCCGACCGCATCGTCGAACTGATCAAATCCGAATTCCCGCTGGCGCGGCTGCTGGTGCGGTCGTTCGACCGCGGGCACACGCTTCGCCTGATTGGCGCCGGCGTCGACTACCAGATCCGCGAGACGTTCGAGTCGGCGCTGGCCTTCGGCGAGGCGGCGCTCCGCGAACTGGGCACTTCGCCCGAAGAAGCCGCGGAGATTGTCGCCGAGGTCCGCCGCCGCGACGAGGAGCGGCTGGAACTGCAGATGGCGGAGGGAATTTTCGCCGGCCGCGATCTGGTGCGCGGTGCGCAACCGGTGCCGACGCCGCTTTCGGCTCCGAAGCGGCCGAGCCAGGCGCTCAGCGAGGAGACCGCCGCCGTTCAGGAGCCGGCTGCCGCCGAGACGGCCGGCGGCGAGAACTGAGCCCGTCTCAGGGATATAGGCGCGTCTTCTCCCAGCCGCCGTCGATCTTGCGGAATTTCAGGCGGTCGTGCAGGCGAAAAGCGCCGTCCCGCCAGAATTCGATCTCGGCCGGAACGACGCGAAAGCCCGACCACCACTCCGGCCGCGGAATCTCGCCGAGACCGAATTTCGCGGTGAACCGGGCCACGGCCTTTTCGAGGGCGAAGCGCGATTCGAGGGGGCGCGATTGCTCGCTGGCCCAGGCGCCGATGCGGCTGCCGCGCGGGCGCGAGGCGAAATAGGCATCGGCCTCGGCAGACGACACCGGCATGACCGCGCCCCTCACCCGGACCTGGCGACGCAGGCTCTTCCAGTGGAACCCGAGCGCGGCCTTCGGGCTGGCGCCGAGTTCCCCGCCCTTGGCGCTCCCGAGGTTGGTGTAGAAGACGAAGCCTGCCTCATCGAAGCCCTTAAGGAGGACCATCCGCACGTCGGGCAAGCCGTCGGAATCGACCGTCGCCAGCGCCATGGCATTGGGATCATTGGGCTCTTTCGCCTCGGCATCCTTAAGCCACTCGCCGAAAAGGGCAAACGGCTCCGCTGCGTCGAAAAAGTCACCGCTCATTAACGAAGATTTCCGATGTTGGGGCCGAGTGGCCGAGATATTCCAACGGATGGATTCGATGCGCTGGCCGTGGTCTTCATATATCGGCGGCGGACGCGAACGCCAATCGCGCCCGGTTCGTGCCCCTCTTGCAGTCGCTTGTGTGAGCCTCATGCTCGGCGGCTGCTCCGCGACGGGGATGCCCCCGGGCTACGCGGATGGCCGACATATCGACGGAACCACCACGGGCGCGATTCTGGCGAGCGCCAAGGTCAGCGACGGCGTCGATCCGTCCGACTGGGAAGCGGTGCGCCGCGCCGTATCCGGAGCACCGGCCGACGCGGCGGACGGCGCCATCGCGTGGAACAATCCGAAGACCGGCTCGGAGGGCTCGATCGATGCCTCCGCGGCGGCGGTCGGCGCAGCCGGCAAGCTTTGCCGCACGCTGGTGACGACCGTTAACGGCGACAACGGCGTGCGTCTCTATCGTGGCGAAGCCTGCCGCAGAACCGATGGAAGCTGGCAGATCGTCAAAATCTCTGCCGCGGACGGTACCCTTTCGTGAGCCGTGCGGCCCTGTCGGCCGCTCTGGACTTCATTCCTGCTTACACCCACATGTCTGGCCACCCGGACGCATTTCCGCGCCCGGAGACCCCTGATACTGTTTGATTCATGCGCGATCCCTATGAAGTGCTCGGCGTCAAGCGCTCGGCTTCCGAGGCGGAGATCAAATCCGCCTTCCGGAAGCTCGCCAAAAAGCATCACCCGGATCGCAACGCCAATGACCCGAAAGCGAAGGAGCGCTTTGCCGAGCTGAACTCCGCTTATGAGGTCGTCGGCGACAAGGACAAGCGCCCCCAATTCGACCGGGGCGAGATCGGCGCCGACGGCAAGCCTAAGTTCCAGGGCTTTCCCGGTGGAGGGGCCGGCGGCTTCGAGGGTTTTGGCCAGGGCGCTCCGGGAGGCGGCGCGCGTACCTTTCGCTGGTCGACGCAGGGCGGCCCCGGCGAAGGCGACCCCCTCGCCGATGACGACATCCTTTCGCAACTCTTCGGCGGCGGCGGCCGCGCCCGGGCCACGGGTGGACGGCAGCGGCCGGTGCGGGGGGAAGACGTGTCGGCGACAGCAGCCATCACGCTGGAGCAACTGCTGAAGGGCGAGAAGGCGCGCGTCGACCTGCCGACGGGGCGGACGGTCGACATCGCCGTGCCGCCCGGTACCGGGCCAGGCAAGGTCATCCGGCTCAAGGGCCAGGGGCGGCCGAGCCCCAGCGCCGGTCCCGCAGGCGACGCGCTGGTGACCGTCGAGTTCGTGCCGCACCCGCATTTCCGGGTCGAGGGCGATACGCTGCGCAGCGACGTGCCGGTGACGCTCGACGAGGCCGTTCTCGGCGGCAAGGTGCGGGTGCCGACGCTCGACGGATCGGTGACGATGAGCATTCCGGCCAATTCAAGCGGCGGGCGCACCCTGAGGCTCAAAGGCAAGGGCCTGCCCAAGGCAGGCGGCGAGCGAGGCGACCTGCTGGTGACGCTCAAGATCATGCTGCCGGAGGGCGGCGACCGCGAGCTCGAGGCGCTGATGAAGACGTGGCGGGAGACCAACCGCTATTCGGTCCGCGAAGACGAAGCGGGCGTCTGACCGGCGCGCGGCGCGGCTGCCCGGCGGAGCCGGTCGTTGATAGCCTCGCCGAGGCCCGACTCCGGAATTGGCATGACGGCAATGGGCCTGCCGGCGAGGTCGAGGTGGCGGAGGGCGGCGAACAATTTTCCTGCGGCCTCAATGGTATCGGCGATCTGGCTGAGATTTTGAATCGCGGCGGCCTGGCTGGCGCCAGGGGGCAAGTTCGGGCCGAAGGCGAGAAGCGATTCGCCCGGCCGC
>JBDTLN010000246.1:0-4386 GCA_039934795.1 Bauldia sp.
AAGGCGACCCCTACGACCACCAGGCCACCGATCCGGCAGCAGCCTGAGCCGATCTTCCCGCGCCTCTAGTTGGGGCGCGGGGGACATCCGCCGGCTATGGGCGGCCGCTGCTGGTCGATCGTGGGATAGACCGGGCGGCCGCCCTTGACGACGAAGCGCACGTCAAGAATCGCCCTGATATCGGCAAGCGGATCGCCGGGGATGGCGAAAAAATCTGCATAGGCGCCGGGCTTCAGAACGCCGATCTCGTCCGGCTTGCCGCACAGCCGGCCGCCATGCGCGGTGAGGCCGAGGAGCGCTTCCTCATTGGTCATGCCGCTCATCGCCGCATAGACGCCCTCCCAGGCGACGCCGCCGTGATTGGCGTCGGTGGACAGCGCGAAGTTCATGCCCGACGCCTTGAGGAGCGCGATGCTCTTCCAGGTCTCGTCGCGGGCGCGCAACAGCCGCGCCCGCACTACCGGCGACCAGTGCGGCAGTTCCGGAATGCCCGGCTCGGTGAGGAACACGCCGAGAGTCGGGATGACCCAGCGGCCTAGTTCGGCGCCGCGGCCATATTGCGCCGCGCTCATGAAGAAGCCGTGCTCGATGTGATCGACGCCGGCGTCGAAGCATTCGTCGACGCTGACCCCGCCATAGGCGTGCGCGGTGATGGCAAGGCCGAGGCGGTGGCTCTCATCGACACAGGCCTGGAGTTCCGCCCGCGTCATGATCGGCACAGTCGAATCGCGGTGGACGCCGACGAAGCCGCTGTGGAAGATCTTGATGAGGTCGGCGCCGCGGAGCGCGTTCTCGCGGATCACCTGCCGCATGCCATCAACCGAGTCGATGGTCAGCATGTTCGGGTGGACGCCGGTGTAACTCGACTGTATCGAGCGCGTCGCGGTGATCACCCGCGGCCCCGGGAATTTCCCCGCCTCGACATCGCGGCGATAGGTGAGGTCCATGAATTTGCGGCTGCCGACCAGCCGGACGGTGGTCACCCCCATCTGCAAATTCATGATGCCGCGATTGACCATGCGCATAGCGAGTTCGGCGTCGTCGACCTGCGCCTGCTGGAGTTCGTGACCGGGCAGCACGTCGAAGTCGAGATGCGTGTGGGCATCGACGAGACCGGGGAGCACGGTGAAGGCCGAAAGGTCCTCAACCCCCGCCGCGCTCCTTGCGCTGGCATCGGCGGCGGCGATGGAAACGATGCGCTCGTCCTCGACTTCGATGACTTGCGGCCCGGCGGGCCGGGCGCCGCTCATCGGGATGACGCGACCGCAGAGGAATTTGCGTCGGTTTGACATGTTGGCTCTAGCCCGGCTCGAGAAGGTCCCAGGGGTCCGGCATCTTCGACACCGGCACCTCAATCAGCGTCGGCCCTTTCTCGGCCAGCGCCCAGCGGAGGGCTTCGGCGAGACCGTCGGGACCGTTGGCGCGGCGGGCCGGGACGCCGAAGCTTTCGGCGTAGCGAACGAAGTCCGGGTTGGTGAGGCCCGAGGCGACGACCCTGCCGCCGTAGAGGTCCTCCTGCATCCGCCGTACATTGCCGTAGACGCCGTCGTTGAAGACGACGGCGACCGTGGCGATCCGGTGCTGGACCGCCGTCGCCAGCTCGTTCGACGTGAAGAGGAAGCCGCCATCGCCGCAGAGGGCGACCACCGGCTTGTCGGGGCAGCCGACCTTGGCGCCGAGCGCAGTTGCGTAGGCGAAGCCGAGGGTGCCCTGATAGCCCGGCGTGATCATCTGGCGCGGGCGATAGACCGGAAACGACGCGGTCGCGACATAGCCGACCTGCGTGTAGTCGGCGACGACAATGCCGTCATCCGGGATCGCCTGCCGCAGCGCCCGGACATAGCTCATCTGCGGCGCGAGATTGGCGTCGAACGCGGCCGCGACTTCGGCCTTGAGGCGGACCATCTCGTCGCGGCGCGACGGACGCTTGCCGCCGGCCCGATCGAGTTCGCCGACAAGCGCCGGGAGTGCGTCGCTAGCATCGGCCTCGATCGCGACATCCGGCGCGGCGCCACGCTTGAAGTGGGCCGGGTCGATGTCGATGCGGATGACCCGCTGACCCGGCCTCAGACCCCAGCGCGCCCTTGGCGTGTTGAAGCGCGTGCCGACGGCGAGGATCACGTCCGCTTCCCGCCAGAGATGGAACGCTTCGGCGCGCCCGATGGAGAACGGGTCACGCGAGTCAAGAATGCCACGGCCTTGCAGGTGGCTGACGACCGGCGCCTGCAGGCGCTCGACGAGCGCCTTTACTTCGGCACCGGCATCGACCGCGCCAATGCCGGCGAAGATGAGAGGCGTGCGCGCGCCGGCAAGGAGGCGTGCCGCGTGGCGGATCTGGTCGAGGTCGATCGCCGGCTTTGCCAGTCGGGATGCGACGGCCGCCTCGGCCCGCCGGGTCGTCTTGCGCAGCACGTCGGCCGGCAGTTCGACCGCCACGGGGGCACGGCCGGAGCCCAGCCGCGCGAAGGCTTCCGCCATCAGCGGAGGCACCTCGTCGGGCGCCATGGCGATGCCGTTCCAGCGGGTGAGGCCACGGATGATCGCGGTCTGGTCGGGCAGTTCGTGCAGCTCGCCGCCGCCGGCGCCGATGCGCTCCGATGCGATCTGGCCGACCAGCGCCAGGACCGGGGCGTGGACGGCGTATGCGGTCGAAAGCGCCGCGGCGGTGTTGAGGAAGCCCGGTCCGGGGACGCAGGCATAGACGCCCGGCGACCCGGTCGCCTGGGCATAGCCGAGGGCCATGTAGGCGACGCCCTGTTCGTGACGGGCATTGATGCTATTGAGCCAGTCCCGGGCGCCGTGAAGAGCGTTGAAGAGGTGATCGAGCTGGACGCCGGGCAGGCCGAACAGCGTCGTCACGCCATTGGCGCGCAGGGCCGCGACGACCGCGTCGCCGCCCGTCATCGCATCGGCAGCCCCGGCCATCCCCGTCAGTTCCTGTAGTCCGGCTGTTCGCGGTCGAGCTTGCGACGGAGCGCCTGCCAGGGAAGAAAGCCGCGATTCCGGTCACTGCCGAACTGGTTCGAGGTCCGGTCGAGCAATTCCTCCGACGGCATCGAGAGTTTCGCGCCGCTCGACTGCGCGGCGATCTGGATGCGGCAGGACTGGTCGAGATAGTACATCCAGTAGAACGCCTCGGCGACCGTCAGCCCGACGGTGAGCAGGCCGTGGTTGCGCATGATCAGGCAATGCTTGAGGCCGAGATCGCGGACGATCCGCTCGCGTTCGCTGAGATTGTCGTCGGCGGCGATGCCCTCGTACTCGTGCGTCGCCACCTCATTGTGAAATTCGATGCTGATCTGGTTGAGCGGCAGGAGCCCACCCGCCTGCGCCGCCACCGCCATGCCGTGCAGCGTGTGGGTGTGCATGACGCAGTTGGCGTCGGACCGCCGCGCGTGGATCGCCGAATGGATGACGAAGCCCGCCGGGTTGACCGGCCAGCTCGTTGCTTGCGCCGGTTCGCCTTCGGCATCGACCGCGACAAGGGAACTGGCGGTGATCTCGTCGAAGAGGAGGCCATAGGGATTGACGAGGAAACGGTGGCCGTTGCCCGGCAGCCGGACCGACAGATGCGTGAAGACAAGATCCGTCATGCCGAAATGGGCGATCAGCCGGTAGGCGGCGGCGAGGTCCTCGCGGAGTTCCTGTTCGCTCGGCTCGTAGCCGGGCGGCGGGGGCTGGGGAATGCTGAGTGGCGTAGTCATGCGCTTGCCTCACAGGCGGCGAGCGGATCGTCGCGCTCGGTGCGGATGTGGTTTTCGGGCCTCGCCGGATCGGGATAGCCGATGGCGATGCCGCAGACGAGGGTCAGGTCGGGCGGGCTGCCGAGGAAGTCCATGACGGTGCGCTCGAACATGGCCCAGTCGGCCTGCGGGCAGCTCGAATAGCCGGCTTCCTCAAGGAGGAGAAGGACGGTCTGGAGATAGATGCCGAGGTCGAGCCACTGCGACGGCCCGAAACTCCGCTCCATGAGGATGAAGACGCCGAAGGGCGCGCCGAAGAGCTGGAAGTTCTCGTGTATCCAGGCGAGGCGCGCGGCCTTGTCGGTGCGATCGATGCCGAGGGCCCCGTAGATGATCTCGCCATTGCGAACGCGTCGCTTGAGGTAGGCCGGCTTGAGAACCTTCGGATAGAAGTCGTAGCCCATCGGCTCGCCTTCCGGATCCTCGGCGCAGCGCCGGCGCATAAGCGCCTTCAGTTCGACAAGCCGCTCTCCGGCCAGCGTCGTGACGACCCAGGGCTGAAGGTTGCCGCCCGAAGGCGCCCGCGCCGCACGGAGGAGGATGTCGGCGATGACGGCCTCTTCGACCGGACTGTCGAGAAATGCACGCACACAGCGATGCGCCGCCACCGCCTCGGAAACGCTCATCGTCCCGGCCGGGCGGG
>JBDTLN010000247.1:0-4382 GCA_039934795.1 Bauldia sp.
CTTTCTCCTACCCTCCTAATGTAGGAAATCTGTCAACATACGTCAAGGGGATACGTTCGATTCAGGCCTTGCGGAACACACATAGAACACGTACGGTTTGTTCGTGATTTGTACCGGCGAGTCCTTGATCGCCGCCGCAGGAACGGGATGGCAATGCTGACGCGCAAGCAACATGAACTTCTCATGTTCGTTCACCAGCGGCTGAAGGAATCCGGGGTGCCGCCCTCGTTCGACGAGATGAAGGATGCCCTCGACCTTCGCTCCAAGTCCGGCATTCACCGGCTGATCAAGGCGCTGGAAGAGCGCGGCTTCATCCGCCGCCTGCCCAATCGGGCGCGCGCCATCGAGGTTCTGCGCCTGCCTGAATCCACTGCGCCCGCCCTCGCCGCCCCGCCGCGTGCGCGGGGCTTCTCGCCGAGCGTCATCGAAGGCAGCCTTGGCCGCGTTCGCCCGGCAGCCGATGGCGAGTCGGCCATGGAGCCGGTGATGATCCCGGTGATGGGCCGCATCGCCGCCGGATCGCCGATCGAGGCGATCCAGACGCACAGCCATTCAATCGTCGTGCCGCCAGAGATGCTGTCGCCGGGCGAGCACTTCGCTCTGGAGGTGCGCGGCGATTCGATGATCGAGGCCGGCATCTTCGAAGGTGATACGGTGCTGATCCGCAAGACCGACTCGGCCGATACCGGCGACATCGTGGTTGCCCTGGTCGACGAGGAAGAGGCGACGCTGAAGCGCCTCCGCCGCAAGGGCGCCTCGATTGCCCTCGAAGCCGCCAATCCGTCCTATGAGACGCGCATCTTCGGGCCGGACCGGGTGCGCATCCAGGGGCGGCTCGTCGGGCTCATTCGCCGGTACTGACCGCTGCCGGCGCCGCCGGCATGTAGGGGCGGTGGATGGCCGGATAGGCGGTCGTGATCCGAAAGGCCGGTTTGGCCGGCGGATCGGTGCTGGAGTCCCGGGGCAACTGGCGCAGCGCGTGGGCGCCATAGCGCGCCAGGCGCTTGCGGTCGATGACCACCGCCTCTGCGGCGCAGCCGGGCGGCGCAGTGAAACGGCTCACCACCACCGCGGCCACGACGCAGTCCTCGGCGAAGGCGTCTTGCTTCAGCATCAGCGCCACCTTGGCGCCGTCGGCGAGATTGATGATGCAGCCCCACGGATCGCAAGCGACGCCGTCCGAGAGACTTGTGTCTTTCGCCTGGCGCGGATCGGCGTCGGCGCGGAGCCAGTTTTCAACCTCGAAGCTGGCGCCCTTGCCGCCGGCAATGTGAAGGCGCCCGTCGGCGCCGCGGACGGCAACAGTTTCGCCGCTGCCGGCGACGAGGATGTCGGGAAGCGGCGTGGCAAGGGCCAGGGGCACCGCCGCGGCGATCGGGACGAGACCTGCCAGCCGCCATCCCTGCCGCCAGAGGGCCAGCCAGAGGAAGCCGCCGGCGACAAGGAGGAGCGCCACAACCGGCGCGGCACGTACGCCGCCGACACCTTCCGACCACGCCGAAGTCCTTTGCGCAACCAGCACCATCCAGTCGAGCCCCCAATCCATAACGGTCAGCGGCAGGACTTCGAGGCCAAACGGCATGAGTACGACGGCGGCCAGCGCCATCGGCATGACGAGGATGCCGACCGCGGGCATGGCGGCGAGATTAGAAAGGAGCGACAGCGGCGCGGCACGGTGGAAGTGGTAGGCGGCGAACGGCGTCGTGGCGAGACCGGCGATAAGCGAGGTCAGCACGAGGCCGCGGGCGCTGTTCCACACCCGTCGGCCAAGCCCGAAGCCGACGGAATCGGCGAGCGCCAGCCGCCGGTCGGCGCGCGCCGCGATGGCCTCATAGGCCGAGATGAGCGCCACCGTTGCGGCGAAGGACATCTGGAAGCTCGCCGACAGGACCGTCTCCGGCGTCAGGATCGTCACGGCGAAGGCGGCGAGCGCGACATTGCGGAGCGTCAGGGCGCGGCGGTCGAGCAGCACGGCGGCGAGCATGATCGCCAGCATGACGAAGGAGCGGTCCGTGGCGACGCCGCCGCCGGAGATGCCGAGATAGAAGGCCGCGACCGCGAGCGCGCCGGCCGCCGCCCATTTCTTGATCGGCCGGGTCAGGGCCAGCCCCTGCGATAAGGCGAGCAGCGCCCGGATGAGCCAGAACGCGGAACCGGCGACCAGTGCCATATGAAGACCGGAGATGGAGAGAACGTGGCCGAGGCCGGAGGCGCGCATGGCGTCCTGCGTGTCTTCCGAGATACCGCCCTGATCGCCCATGATCAGCGATGCGGCGATGCGGCCGTTGTCGCCCGGCAGCGCTTCCTCGACGCGAACGCGGATCAAGTCGCGCAATTCTTCGATCGGCCGCCACAGGCGAACGCCGAGGGGCGCCGGGCCGAGCGTCGCGGGCCTCGCCGCGCCATAGGCGAAACCGACCGCGCCAATCCCCTCGTAGAAAGCCGCGCGGGCGAAGTCATAGCCGCCCGGCATCACCGGGCCGCTTGGCGGCTGCAATCGCGCCTTCATCGAGATCGCGTCGCCGACGGCAATGTCTGACGCGCGGGAGCGGATCGTGACGCGGACGATGCGCGGCGTAGCCTCGGGCGCAAGCCCTTCGATGGAAGCGACACGCAGATGGACGCGGAAGCCGCCCCGCGCGGCTTCGCTTTTGGCCGATACCCAGCCGGTCACGGTGGCCGTCATTTCCCGTGCGAGCCGCGGCACCATCACGGCGTCCGTCCGCAGTTTCATCGCCAGCACGCCGGTCGCAACGAGGGCGGCGACGAGGAGAATGCGGAACGCGACGATGCTGAGCCGCATGCGCACCGCCGCGACGACAAGCGCCATCGTCGACAGGATGAGAGCAAAGGCCGCCGGCTCGCGGGGCAGGGCGAAATAAAGGACGATGCCCGCGCCGAACGCCACCGGCAGCCAGAGGAAGCCGCGCCCGTCCTCCATCTCGCGCTCGAAGACCACGCCAAGGCGAAGCCGGATCTCGCCAAGGACGGCCGAGGCGTGGTGGTAGGGCGAGGTGCGGAAGAGCGGGAAAGCGCCGCCCTTGCGCTCCGCTTTGCGCGTTGCGCCGAATTCGGCCCGATCGAGGCGATCGTCTTGCTCGGCCATCGGGCGGTCCCCTCCCCGGCCGCGATGCTACATCAAGTCGACGATCCTGGCGCGCGCGGGCTCAGCCCTTCGCCTTTGCGCTATCGCGGAGGCCGACGGTGCGGTTGAAGACGAGACGGCCCGGCGTCGAGGCAGCATCGCGGATGAAGTAGCCCTGTCGCTCGAATTGCACCGGCTCGGCGGAATTGTCGACGGCAATGGCCGCCTCCAGGCGGCAGTCGCGCAGTATTTCCAGCGAATTTGGGTTGAGGTCGGCGACGAAGTCCGCGGCGTTCGGGGTTGGGCTGAGGAAGAGCGGATTGACGATCCGCACCTCGGCGGGCACCGAGCCGGCAGCCGAGACCCAGTGCAGCGTCGCCTTGACCTTGCGTCCGTCCGGCGGCGTGTTGCCGCCACGGGTTTCCGGGTCGTAGGTGCACAGCAACTCGATCACATTGCCGGCGGCGTCTTTCACCACGGCGCGGCAGGTGACGAAGTAGGCGTAGCGCAGGCGCACTTCCTTGCCCGGCGACAGGCGGAAGAAGCCCTTCGGCGGCGTTTCCTCGAAGTCGTCGCGCTCGACGAAGATCTCGCGGGCGAAGCGGACCTTGCGGCTGCCGGCGGCCGGATCCTCCGGATTGTTGACGGCATCGAGTTCCTCGCCCGGACCCTCGGGATAGTTCTCGATCGTCACCTTCAGCGGCCGGAGCACCGCCATCCGGCGCGCGGCGGTCTTGTTGAGCCGCTCGCGGATCGAGAAATCCAGCATGGCCATATCGACGATGCTGTCGGCCCGCGCGACGCCGACGCGGCCGATAAAATCGCGGATCGCCGCCGGCGGCACGCCACGCCGGCGCAGGCCGGCAATCGTCGGCATGCGCGGGTCGTCCCAGCCAGCGACATGGCCCTCGCTCACCAGCCGGGTCAGCACGCGCTTGGAGAGCACGGTGTAACTGAGATTGAGGCGGGCGAACTCGTACTGGCGCGGCCGCGAGGGCACCGGCAGGTTGTCGATGAACCAGTCGTAAAGCGGCCGATGGTCGGCGAATTCCAGCGTGCAGAGCGAATGCGTGACGCCCTCGATGGCATCCGACTGGCCATGGGCGAAATCGTAGCTCGGATAGATGCACCAGGCCGTCCCGGTCCGCGGGTGGGACGCATGCAGGATGCGGTAGAGCACGGGGTCGCGGAGGTTGATGTTGCCCGATGCCATGTCGATCTTCGCACGGAGCACATGGGCGCCGTCGGGAAACTCGCCGGCGCGCATCCGCGCGAACAGGTCGAGATTCTCCTCGAC
>JBDTLN010000248.1:0-4375 GCA_039934795.1 Bauldia sp.
AGGAAATCTTGCGTGAAGACGCCTTGCGCCCGATCCTTCTTGACGATCGCCGGATCAAAGCGGACGCCAGCGAGGCCCGCATTGATCGCCCGCTCGGAGATTCCCGCGTCGGCCGCCTCGGCTCGGAAGGTTCGCAGCCAGGCTTCGAAGCTGCCTTCCTTCTGGCACGCGCTCGCCGCGAGCGCGGATGGAGCCAGGGCCAGCGCCAGGAGAAAAGCGGCAATGAAAATGTGCGGCAGGCGCGCCGTCATCGGCAGAATCCTCGAATCCACGTCGCCACCCGCCGGGACTATAGGCAACAAAAAAGCCCGCGGGAAACCCCCGCGGGCTGGTTTGGCGATGAGGAGGTTCAGACCTTCGCCAGCGCCTGGTCGAGGTCGGCGATGATGTCGCCGACATCCTCGATGCCGACGGAGAGGCGTACCACGTCCGGTCCGGCGCCGGCCGCGACGCGCTGCTCCAGCGAGAGCTGGCTGTGGGTGGTCGATGACGGATGGATGATGAGGCTCCGCGTGTCGCCGACATTGGCGAGGTGCGAGAAGAGCTTGACCTCGGAGACCAGCTTCTTGCCCGCCTCGTCGCCGCCCTCGACGCCGAAGGTGAGAACCGCCCCTGCCCCGTTCGGCGCGTACTTCAACTGAAGCTGATGGTAGCGGTCGCCCGGCAGGCCGGCGTAGCTGACCCAGGTCACCTTGTCGTGCCCGGCAAGATATTCGGCGACGGCCAGTGCATTGTCCGAATGCGTCTGCATGCGCAGCGGCAGCGTCTCGATGCCGGTGAGGATGAGGAAGGCGTTGAACGGAGATATCGCCGGGCCGAGATCGCGGAGGCCAAGGACGCGCGTCGCGATGGCGAACGCGAAATTGCCGAAGGTCTCGCCAAGGACCATGCCGTTATATTCCGGCCTTGGCTCGGACAGGAGCGGATAGCGCTTGTTGGCCAGCCAGTTGAACTTGCCGCCATCGACGATCGCCCCGCCGACCGAATTGCCGTGGCCACCAAGGAACTTGGTCAGCGAGTGGACGACGATGTCGGCGCCGTGCTCGAAGGGCCGGATGAGGTAGGGCGTCGCGAGGGTGTTGTCGACGATGAGCGGCACCCCTGCCCGCTTGGCAACGCCGGCGATGCCCGAGATGTCGGTAATGATGCCGCCGGGGTTGGCGATCGACTCGATGAAGATCGCCTTGGTCTTCGGTGTCACGGCCTTCTCGAACGAGCCGATGTCGTTGATGTCGGCCCATTTGACGTTCCAGCCGAAGCTCTTGAACGAGTGATTGAACTGGTTGATCGAGCCGCCATAAAGCTGTTTGGCGGCGATGAACTCGTCGCCGGGCGAGAGCAAGGTGTGGAAGACGACGACCTGCGCCGCGTGTCCCGACGCGACGGCAAGCGCGGCGGTGCCGCCTTCCAGCGCCGCCAGACGCTCCTCGAGGACGCCCTGGGTGGGATTGTTGATGCGCGTATAGATGTTGCCGAACGCCTGCAGGCCGAAGAGCGAGGCGGCGTGCTCGACGTCATCGAACACATAGGAGGCCGTCTGGTAGATCGGCGTGACCCGTGCGCCAGTGGTCGGGTCGGGCTTGGCCCCGGCGTGAACGGACAGGGTGGCAAAGCCGGGAACACGATCGTTGCTCATGGCGTACTCCTTGGGGTTTCTGGGCGGCTGGCCCTTTTTGATACGGTCTTGGTAGCCGGTCGGAGGATAATATTCCAAAGCAAGCCGTGCCGATATTCCGGTCTTGCGGAGAACGTCATTTCAAGGCGTGCGGTGGCGGCGGATCTAGTCCTTCGCGTCGAGGTCGAGATGCTGGAAGCCGGTGCTGCGGAGTATCGGCTTCTTCGACGAGAGCGTGCGCGAGTTGACGCCCATCCAGCCGATCTCGCCGCAGAGCCTGCCATACTCGATCTTCATGCAGCGGTTCATGATGACCCTGACCCCCGCCGCTTCGGCGCGTGCTGCGGCGGCATCGTCGCGCAGGCCGAGCTGCAGCCAGATCACCTTCGGCTTCGGATCAAGGGCCAGGGCTTGCTCGACGACCGCCGGTATCGCCTCGGGCTTCCGGAAGACGTCGACAAGATCGATCGGAACCGGCACCTCGGCGAGGCTGCCATAGACCATCTGGCCGAGCAGCATTTTGCCGGCGATGCCCGGATTGATCGGAAACACCCGGTAGCGCTTGTTGATCAGGTATTTGAGGACGAAGAAGCTCGGCCGCGATTCATTGTCGCTCGCCCCGACCATGGCGACGGTCTTCACCGACGTGAGGATGCTGCGGACGTAGGCGTCCGGATAGGCGTCGTGATTGACGGGGTGCGGGAGCGTGCTGTCGAGGGGCATGGTCTTGAGATAAGGGCCCGTCAGCGGCCCTGCCAGTGCGGTTCCCGCTTCTGCAGGAAGGCGCCGATCCCCTCCTCCGCGTCGCGGGCCAGCATGTTGTCGACCATCACCTCGGCGGCGACGCGATAGGCGTCCGCCAGCGGCTGGTCGAGCTGGCGCTGGAACGTTTCCTTGCCGAACCTGACGACGAGCGGCGACTTCGACGCGATGCGCGCGGCGAGCGCCATGGTCTCCGCCGTCAGGTCGGCGGCCGGCACCGCCTTGTTGACGAGACCGATCTCGGCAGCGCGCGTCGCCGGCACCATGTCGCCGGTCAGCAGCATTTCCAGCGCGTGCTTGCGATTGACCGACCGCGACAGAGCGACCATCGGCGTCGAGCAGAACAGGCCGATGTGCACGCCGGGAGTCTGGAAGCGGGCATCAAGGCTGGCGACGGCAAGATCGCAGGTCGCGACAAGCTGGCAGCCGGCGGCGGTGGCGACGCCCGCCACCTCGGCGATCACCGGCTTTGGATGATTGACGATCGTCTGCATGAGGGCCGCGCAGCGGTTCATGATTTCGGTGAAATAGGCGCGGCCGCGATCGGGATCGCCGCGGCGCGCGGTCAGTTGCTTCAGATCGTGTCCGGCGGAATAGACATTACCCTCGGCGGCAATGACGACGACGTGGATGTCCCGATCCGCGGCGGCCGTGGCGAGCGCCGCCTCGAGCGCGCCCATCATTCCCTCGGAGAGGCTGTTGCGCGACGCCGGCCGCGCCAGGGTCAGGCGGAGGACCGGCCCGACCCGTTCGCTTTTCACAAAGACGTCGGAAACAGGCGCCGGCATGGCGACCGCGAGTGCCTCAGTCATTGATCATTTCCTCCTTCGCGTCGTTCGAAATGTCGTTGCCCCATATAGCGCCAAACAGGCGGTCGCAGAAGAACCCGCAATGATCGGCCATTTTTATGTGGTAACTAGCTACCACATCGCAAAATCAAGCGTTGCCTTGGGTTTCCGGGCCACAAGCGCTTGACGAACGATCCCGCCCCGTCTAGAGCATCGGCCAATTCGCTGCGGCCGTCATGGCCACGGTCCTGTTCCGCATCAGAGAGCATCAGAATGCCAACCCATTCCACGAAACCCGCCGACGTTCAGAAGAAGTGGATTCTGATCGACGCGTCGGGCCTTGTCGTCGGGCGCCTCGCCGCCATCGTCGCGCAGCGCCTGCGCGGCAAGCATCGCCCCAGCTTCACACCCCATGTCGACGACGGTGATAACGTCATCGTCATCAACGCCGGCAAGGTGGCGCTCACCGGCCGCAAGCGCGAAGACAAGGTCTATTACTGGCACACCGGCTATATCGGCGGCATCAAGGAGCGCACCGCGCGCCAGATCCTCGAGGGCAAGTTCCCCGAGCGCGTTGTCGAAAAGGCGGTCGAGCGCATGATGCCCGACGGTCCCCTCGCCCGCCGCCAGTTGAAGAACCTCCGCGTCTATTCCGGCGCCGACCATCCCCACGACGCACAGCAGCCCGAGACGTTCGACGTCGCCGGCCTCAGCCGCAAGAACATAAGGACCGCCTGACCATGGCCGAACTTCAGTCGCTCCAGGATCTCCCGGCGCCCGCCTCTCCGGCGGCTCCGGTCTACGTCCAGAAGCTCGATGCCCTTGGCCGGGCTTACGCAACTGGCAAGCGCAAGAACGCGGTCGCCCGCGTCTGGATGTCGCGCGGCGCCGGTCGTGTCGTCGTCAACGGCAAGGATTTCACCGAGTACTTCGCCCGGCCGGTTCTGCAGATGATCGTGCAGCAGCCGATTCTCGCCGCCAGCCGCAACGGCCAATACGACATCAACGCCACCGTCGCCGGCGGCGGCCTCTCCGGCCAGGCCGGCGCGATCCGCCACGGCATCTCCAAGGCGCTGACCTACTTCGAGCCCGGCCTGCGCGCCGTGCTGAAGCCGCACGGCCTCTTGACCCGCGACAGCCGCGTGGTTGAGCGGAAGAAGTACGGCAAGGCCAAGGCCCGACGCTCCTTCCAGTTCTCGAAGCGCTAATC
>JBDTLN010000249.1:0-4356 GCA_039934795.1 Bauldia sp.
GCCGATCGAGTTCTTCGCTGTCGACGTCGATGCGAATGATCTTGAGCGAATCGTCCAGGCCCCAGTTCTGCTGCTGTGGCTGCAGGCGCGTGCCGACGGCCAGAACCACATCGGCCTCGCCCCAGAAGCGATAGCCGGCCGGCATGGTGACCGACAGTTTATGTCGTCCATCCAGCACGCCTTGGCCCATGCGCCCGGTCATGACCGGCGCGTCGAGCATCTCGGCAATCAGGCGAACGAACTCGCCGGCATTCTGCGCCCCGCCACCGACCACGATCATCGGGCGCTCCGCGGTCCCCAGGAGCTTGGCCGCACGCTCGACGGCTTCCTCATCGACCGGGCAGGGATCGGCCTGGGCGGGAGTCGCGATCAGTTCCACCGGGGCACGCCGCGCCCAGGTGTCCAGGGCGCATTCGAGGCCGACGGGACGCTGCCGGCCCGACAGCAGGCGTCGGAACGCCTCGTTGATCATGCCGGGCGCTTCCGCCGGCGACCGCAGCCGATCGGCCCATTTGGTGAGGCCGCGCATGATCGAAAGCTGGTCCGGCAATTCGTGCAGCTGGCCGATGTTGCGGCCGATCATGGACTGCTGGATCTGCCCCGTGAGCGCGAACACCGGCGCGTTGGCGGCGTAGGCAGTCGACAGCGCCGCCGTCGTGTTCAGGAATCCCGGTCCCGGCACCACGACATAGGCGGAGGGCTTGCCGGTCGCCATGGCGTGACCCAGGGCCATGTAGGCGCAGGCCTGTTCATGTCGGGCATGAATGGGCCGGATTTTATTGGTGCGGTCGTACAAGGCGTCGAAGAACGGATCGTTCTGGACACCTGGGAGACAATAGAGCGTGTCGATGCCGTTAACTTCCAGCATCGACACGACGGCTTGAGCGGTGGTGAGTGTTTGCATACGCCTAGTCTACACGCGCGCCTGACTTGCGGATAATCGGCGCGAGCCGGGCTTCCTCGGCATCGCGATAGGCCAGGGCGTCGGCGGGCGAACTCCACCACGCCGTTGCTCCGAGATCCTGGAATTTGGCGATGAGGTCGGGGCTCTCCAGTGCTTTCTTGGAAAGCTCCGACAAGCGGGTAATGACGTCCGGCGGCAGCTTCGCCGGGCCTGTCAACGTGGTCCATGAGACGATGTCGAAGCCGACCAGGGTTTCGGAGATCGTCGGAACGTCGGGCGCGACGGGCGTGCGCTTGGCCGACGTCACCGCGATCGGCCGTACTTTGCCCGCGCGGGCCTGAGCAAGCGAGCCTGGGATGTTGTCGAAGATCATGTGAACCTGGCCAGCAAGCAGGTCCTGCATGGCCGGCGCGGCACCACGGTAGGGCACGTGCAGCATGTCGACATCGGCCAGGATCTTGAAGAGCTCACCCGACAGGTGAAGCGTCGTCCCGGAACCGGCCGAAGCATAGGAATACTTGCCGGGATTCTTCTTCAGGAGCGCGATCAGTTCAGGTACGTCCTTGACCGGCACGTCGAGATTGACGACCAGCATGTTGGGCAGCACCCAGATGGTCGAGACGAAGGTGAAGTCGGTGCGCGGATTGAACGGAAGCTTGGCGTAGAGCGTCGGGGCGATCGCATGGCTGGCGATGCCGCCCAGGCCGAGCGTGTAGCCGTCGGGCGCCGATTGGGCGAGCGCGTCCATGCCGACGTTGCCGCCCGAGCCTCCCTTGTTCTCGACGATCCACTGCTGGCCGGTGATTTCGGACATCTTGGCGCAGAAAATCCGCGAAAGCGTGTCAGTGGCGCCGCCGGCCGGGAAGGGGTTGATGTAGCGCACGGGCTTGTTGGGGTAGGTGCTCTGCGCTTGGCCAATCGCGGGGGCGGCAATGGCACCTGCCAGTCCCGCCACCACCGTTCGACGCCCGATCGTCCGACGCCCGATGCCCTGCTTCGCAAATTTCATTCTTTCCTCCGGTTTTTCATTCGCCGTGAAATTGCCGGCGATTTGGCGAGTCATTTGCCCCGCCGTGCGACGTTACGCCATCAATTAGCCTCGTAAATTGCAGATAGCCCCTGCTTTGGCGCTTGAAAAGCCGCCCAAATAGGTAATATCACTCGCGCTGCAGAATTGGGGAGCTTTATCGGGGGGCCGAAGGGACATAGTGCTGTGTGTCGAGGTCTTAACATGACGATCTGGATACGTCTCTTTGTCTCCGCCTTCACCGCAGTTGCTGTCGCGTTCGGCTTGGCCGGCGCGTGGGGCATCGCGTTTGCCCAGCAAAAACCCAAGGACGACAAGCCGGCAGCAACCCCCACCTTTCAGCAGTACGCCGACATCTGCCAGGGTTTCACCGGCGCAACCGCACCGGAAAAAGTGATCGCGTGCACGGAAGCGATCAAGACGGGCAAGCTGACGGGCGGCGAGCTTGCGCTCGTCTACCTTAATCGTGGCCTCTCCGACGAAGGCAAGGGAAGCGACGTACGCTCGAAGGCCGACTACAAGGCGGCGCTCCGGCTCATGACCGACGCGATCAACGGGGCGCCGACGAACGCTTATCTCTACATCCAGCGCGGCTCGATCTACCAGAGCATCGGCGAAGCCGACCGAGCAATCCTCGACTACAGCGACGCGATCCGCCTGGCGCCGAATCAGACCTATCCGCTGATCAATCGCGGGATCGTCCTCTACACGCGAAAAGACAATAATGAAGGCGCGATCGCCGACCTGACCGCCGCACTGCGCATCAATGCGAAGGAGATCAGTGCCTGGGTCAATCGCGGCATCGTCCACCGGAAGAAGGGTGACTTCGCAAAGGCGATGCCCGACTTCGACGAGGCCATACGGCTCCTGCCGCCGAAAATCGAACCGGTCCAGACGAAATTGGTGTCGGATGCGGCATCCAGCCCGACCGGCAAGGCGACCCAGGACGCCAACCGGATTGCCCTGCTTGCCGCATTTTCCCATCTTCAACGCGGCATGGCCTACTACGACCTCGACAAGTACGACAAGGCGATTACCGACTTCAGCGAATCAATTCGCCTTAACCCGCTCAACGCCGCGCCATGGGCGAGCCGCGCCTGGGCCTACATTCGCAAGGAAAACCTCAAGCAGGCGATCAGCGACCTGAGCGAGTCGATTCGCGTAGCGCCCGGAATGGCCTCCGCCTACATGCAAAGGGGTATCGCCTATCACCGTGCCGGCGACTCCGACGAGGCTATTGCCGACTATACTAAGGCGCACGAACTCACCCCTCGGGACCCGTTGCCGATCGTCAATCGTGGAATTGTCTACTACACGAAGAAAGGCATGTACGACGAAGCGATCGCCGATTTCGACGAGGCTCTGAAACTCAGCCCCAAGGAAATCAGCGCCCTCGTTAATCGCGGCGTGACGTACCGGCAGAAGAACGATCCCGATCGCGCGCTCATCGATTTCAATCGGGCGCTCAAGCTGGGCATGACCACGGCGGAAATTCTCAAGAGGCTGAAAAGGGCGGACGGCACACGCGACCCGAAGATTGCCGAGATCGCCGACCAGGTATCGCAGGCGCTCTACCAGCGTGGAATGGCCTACGTCGACAAGCTGGAATACAGCGCCGCCCTGGCGGACTTCGACAACGCCAAGCAATTGACTCCCTCTGACCCTCGGCCGGTGCTCGGCAGCGGCGCCACCCATCTTCGTCAAGGCAATTTCGTCAAGGCGATGGCCGATCTCGATGAGGCGATCAGACTCGCCCCGGGGCAAGCCTACGTCTACTTCGAGCGCGGCACTGCCTTCCATAGAGTCGAGGATTACAAAAGGGCCATCGCCGACTACGACGAAGCGATCAGGCTGGATCCAAAGGAGCCGCTCACTTACATCAACCGCGGCATGGCGGAGACATTCACGGGCAAAACCGATGCAGCGCTCGCCGATTTCGACACCGCCCTCAAATATGCGCCCGACAACGTCAATGCCCTCATTCAGCGCTCTTACGCCTATGCCTTGAAGAAGGAGTTTGCCAAGGCAATTGCCGATATCAACGAGGCCTTGAAGCTCACCCCTGACAATCCGACGGCCCGTTACTATCTCGCACTGATCTACATGCTTCGAGGTGACGCCGGCCCTGCGCTCGAGGAATTGAACGCCGTCATAAAACTCGACCCCAGCAATCCCCGCATCTATGCCAGCCGTGCCGCGCTCCATAGCGACCTCGGAGACTACGACGCGGCGATCGAGGACCTCGCCGCGGCGATCAAGCTGCGGCCCAAGGATCCGATGATGTACCTCAACCGTGGAACCGCCTTCTTCAACAAGGCCGACTATGATCGGGCAATCTCGGACTACACCGAAGCACTTGGGCTTGACGGGAATCTGGTCGCGGCTCTCAACAATCGCTGCCTGGCGCGCGCCATTGTCGGCCAGG
>JBDTLN010000250.1:0-4335 GCA_039934795.1 Bauldia sp.
CGGGCGCCGAGCCGCTGCTCACCACCTCGATGAAGT
Organism: Bauldia sp.; assembly: GCA_039934795.1. Lineage (GTDB taxonomy): Bacteria > Pseudomonadota > Alphaproteobacteria > Rhizobiales > Kaistiaceae > CAMCWB01. The sequence continues at coordinate 37 of JBDTLN010000250.1, forward strand.
CGGTGGGCGAGGTCATGGCTATCGGCCGCACCTTCGCCGAGTCGCTGCAGAAGGCGCTCCGCGGCCTGGAGACCGGCCTCACCGGCCTCGACGAGGCGCTCATCCCCGGCCTCGGCCAGGGCGACGACAAGAACGCCATCCGCGCCGCCCTCGGCCGGCCGACGCCGGACCGGTTCCTCAGATGCGCCCAGGCGCTGCGCCTTGGCCTCACGGTCGGCGAGGTCCACGAGGCTTGCAAGATCGACCCGTGGTTTCTCAACCAGTTGGCGGCGATCCTTGAATCGGAATCGAAGGTGCGCGAGCTTGGGCTGCCCGAGACCGCCGGTTCGCTCCGCCGGCTGAAGGGCCAGGGTTTCTCCGACGCGCGGCTGGCGCAACTCGCCGGCAAGGCCGAGAGCGACGTCGCCGCGCTTCGGCGCGATCTCGACGTCCATCCTGTGTTCAAGCGCATCGACACCTGCGCCGCCGAGTTCGCCTCGCCGACGGCCTATCTGTATTCGACCTACGAGCTGCCCTTCGCCGGTGCGCTCAGCAACGAAGCCGAGCCGAGCGACAAGAAAAAGGTCATCATTCTCGGTGGCGGACCGAACCGCATCGGCCAGGGCATCGAGTTCGACTATTGCTGCTGCCACGCCTGCTTCGCCCTCGCCGATGCCGGCTACGAATCGATCATGGTCAACTGCAATCCGGAGACCGTCTCGACCGACTATGACACCTCGGACCGTCTCTATTTCGAGCCGCTGACCGCCGAGGACGTGCTGGAGATCGTGCGCACCGAGCAGACGCGCGGCACGCTCCACGGCGTCATCGTCCAGCTCGGCGGCCAGACACCGTTGAAGCTCGCCGAGGCCTTGCAGGCGGCCAAGGTGCCGATCCTTGGCACCTCGCCGGACGCCATCGACCTCGCCGAAGACCGCGACCGCTTCCAGAAGCTGATCAAGAAGGTCGGCCTCAAGCAGCCGCGAAACGGCATCGCCAAGTCGGGTCCGGAAGCCAGGCGCATCGCCGAAGCGATAGGCTTCCCCGTCGTCATCCGGCCGTCCTACGTGCTTGGCGGACGTGCCATGGAAATCGTCCACGACATGGCGCAGCTCGAGCGCTACATCGCCGAGGCGGTGGTCGTCTCCGGCAAGTCGCCAGTGCTGATCGACTCTTATCTGTCCGACGCCATCGAGATCGACGTCGACGCCCTCGCCGATGGCAAGGATGTCTTCATCGCCGGCATCATGGAGCATATCGAGGAGGCCGGCATCCATTCCGGCGACTCCGCCTGCTCCCTGCCGCCGCACTCGCTCGATGACGCCACCATCGCCGCGCTGGAGGCCGAGACCCGCATCCTCGCCCTCGCGCTCGATGTCCGCGGCCTGATGAACGTGCAGTTCGCCATCAAGGACGGCACAATCTACGTGCTCGAAGTCAATCCGCGCGCATCGCGAACCGTGCCCTTCGTCGCCAAGACGATCGGCGTGCCGGTCGCCAAGATCGGCGCGCTGATCATGGCCGGCGCGCCGCTGGCAAGCTTCGGCCTGACACGACCGAAATTCGACCACATCGCGGTCAAGGAAGCGGTATTTCCCTTCGCCCGGTTCCCCGGCGTCGACACGCTGCTCGGCCCGGAGATGCGCTCGACCGGCGAAGCGATGGGCCTCGACACCAACTACGCCATCGCCTTCGCCAAGAGCCAGCTCGGCGCCGGCGGCTCAATGCCGACGACGGGGACGGTGTTCGTCTCGGTGCGCGACGGCGACAAGGCCAAGGTCCTCGAAGCGGTGCAGCGGCTGCAGCGGCTCGGATTCAAGATCCTCGCCACCAGCGGCACCCAGCGTTTCCTCGAAAGCGAGGGTATCGTCTGCACCCGGATCAACAAGGTGCTTGAAGGCCGGCCGCACATCGTCGATGCTATCAAGAACGGCGAAGTCCAGCTCGTCTTCAACACCACCGAAGGCGCCCAGGCCCTCGTCGACAGCCGGTCGCTGAGACGCGCCGCCCTGTTGCACAAAGTCCCCTACTATACAACTATCGCGGGAGCGGTGGCGGTGTCGCTGGGGATCGAGGCATACCGGCACGGCAGTCTTGAAGTCCGTCCGTTGCAATCCTATTTCGCCTCGGCAGCCTGACCGGGCAACGGCGCCTGTCGCCGAAGCGAGGGGAAATCGGGCTGTATCGTCAAGGCGTTAACCCGGCGGACGGGGTTGCCGGAGCGGTATTCGAGCGAGATTGCGCCGTCATGCGGAATCTCGTTGCTGTGTTATTCTGACAAGCGCCGCGATGCCGGCGCCTTTAGGTCGAGGAAAGGCAAGAAGCGTGATGGACAAGGTTCCGATGACCGCTGCCGGACACGCGGCGCTGGAATCCGAGCTGAAGCGGCTTGTCGCCGTCGAGCGGCCGCGAATCATTGAGCTGATCGCGGAGGCGCGCGGCCATGGCGACCTTTCCGAGAACGCCGAGTATCACGCCGCCAAGGAGGCTCATGGCCTCAACGAAGGCCGCATCGCCGAGCTGGAAGACAAGCTGTCGCGCGCCGAAATCATCGACGTGTCGAAACTCTCGGGCAAGACGATCAAGTTCGGCGCCACGGTGACCCTCATCGACGAGGACACCGAGGAGAAGAAGAAGTACCAGATCGTCGGCGACCTCGAAGCCGAGGTGAAGGCCGGCAAGATCTCGATCTCCTCCCCCATCGCCCGCGCCCTGATCGGCAAGGTGGTCGGCGAAACGGTCGAGGTGACAGCCCCTGGCGGCGCACGCTCCTACGAGATCGTAGGCGTCAAGTACCTTTGACGGCGGCCGGACGGGCTGCCGGCCCGAGTTCGGCGTGGCGCCTGGCGATCCGTTCCCTCAGCACCTCGTAGTCGACGGCGAGGTGCGGCAAGGACCGGGCAATCCTCGCCGCAATCGCAACGATCTTCTGCTCCCGCTCAGTCAGCCCGTCCCGCCAGGATTGGGTAGTGGCGCGAAAGACCTCCGTCGTCTGCTGTGAGGCGGTGCGGACCACGACGGGCTCGCCGAACAGCGACGGCCGGGTGAACGTCGGAGACCAGGCGATGCCGAGGAACTCCGTGACCTTGCGCATCTCGCGCTCGGGATCAGCGACGAGGTCCTCGTAGACCGTGAAGTGCACATCGGGATCGTCGAGGTATCGCATCTGCCGCCGCATGGTGCGCAGAGGGTCCGTCACTTGGTGGATGACGTCCGATACTGGCAGGCGCACGCCCTTCCGGCGCCGGTCGTTGAGCACGGCGCGGGTCGTGAAAAGCGGATCGCGAACGAGGAACAGGGCCTTGCTTTCCCCGAAGGAGTACCGCCAGAAGGAAAGGATATCTTCGTTGCCGCCTCCGACCTCTTTTGCGCACCACATGAAGGGTTTCGCAGGTGGCTTGTCGATCGACTGTGCTACGCACCAAGCATCGAAGCGAAACAACTCCGCCAGAGGCAAATTTGTGTTTTCCCCAGCCGCCTTTCTCCACATCGAGTTGTACGTCTCTAGGGATAGACGCGAAGAGTTGACTGACGAGACTCGCGAACGGGAGAGATATGTTTCGACCGTATAGTCGCGGCCGGACTTTCGTGAAAAATACTTGAGCTTGAGTTCGTCCGGATAGGCGAGAAGCTCGTCGCCCCCGTCAAGCAGACTCTGAAAAAGCGTCGTGCCTGATTTGCGCGGCCCATAGACCAGCACGCCGCGATCGAGCCACGCGGCATCCGCCGGCCAATCCGGCGACGCTCTCAGCGAATGAGGACGCACACACGCTCCCTTCCGTTTGAGTTTGACATTGGATTGGATATCATCATTAAAGTTTTGTCATGAACTTCAGGACAGAATCCTTCCTTGGCTGGTTCTACCCCAAGGCTAGACCTACACAAGTCGAGCCCTCGTATCGTGATCGGCAGGAAAAGAAGCGCAAGAATTCGACCATCGTGCTTTCCGTGCCGAAGGCCGGCCGAACTTGGCATCGGCTAACTCTCGGCCACTATCTAGCCATGAAGAGTGGCTCGCCAGATACCGATGCTCTGAAGCTCCACACGCTATGTGATCGCCTGGCGTTGCCGCGTATCGGATACTCGCACGGTGGAACCGCATTCGGTGAAGGCCTTCCGACTGCGCATCCGTTCATGGCCAGTCCGGAGTTGTTGAGGGGCAAGCGTGTCCTGTGTCTGATCCGGGACCCCCGCGATATCATTGTGTCGGCGTTTCATGACGCGCGCGATCGCCGGAAGAGGTGGTCTCTTGGCCTCGCCGAATTCATCCGCGACGACATCGCGGGAATCGAGAAGATCCTCGTAGCCTATGCACGCTGG
>JBDTLN010000251.1:0-4331 GCA_039934795.1 Bauldia sp.
CCCGACGTTTTCGCCGTCGCCGACCGCATCGTAGTTCTCCGGCGGGGCAACAAGGTCGCGGACAAACTGATCGCCGTCACCTCACCGGAGGAGGTCACCGGCCTCATCACCGGCGCGATCGAAAGGGCATAGACACAATGGCCACCGCTGATCAGGCCAAGCCATCCGGAATGATGTCGATAGAAGACACGATCGGCCGGCAGACCCACGGCATGCTCGGCAATCTGATGACGCGCCAGACGTTCTGGGTGTTTCTCGCCGCCGTGCTCGCCTTCCTCTATCTGTCCTTCGCCAGCAATACGTTCTTCACCGCCAACAATTTGTTCAACGTCGCCCGCAACTGCGCGTTCGTCGGCATCATCGGCATTGGCATGACCGCGGTGATCATCACCGGCGGCATCGATCTGTCGGTCGGATCGATCTTGTGCCTGGCCGGCATGGTGACCGGCATGTTGATGTCGGGAAAGCTGTCGATCGGAGAATTTTCAGTCTGGCTTGCTGTGCCTGCCGGCCTGATCGCCGCCATGCTGACCGGGGCGTTTAACGGCGTGCTGATTGCTTATGTCGGCATGCCGCCGTTCGTCGTAACCCTCGGTGTCATGTCCCTCGCCCGCAGTCTGGCGATGGTCCTCTCGCAAAACCAGATGGTCTACGAATTCGGCCACGACAACGCCCGCCTGGTAGTGATCGGCGGCGGATCGACGAGAGGCTGGTTCAACGCCTTCGCCAGTTGGGCGGGAACGGATTCCGGACTCGGCACCTTCTTCCTGAAGCTCGGCGAACTGATCAACATCCCGAACCCGGCGGTGATCCTGGCGGTCCTCGCCCTGATACTGGGTTATATGCTCCGCTGGACTCGTTGGGGCCGGTACATATTTGCGATCGGCGGCAACGAACACGCGGCAACCGTCACCGGCGTACCGGTGCGGCGCATCAAGCTGAGCGTGTATGTCTTCTCCGGCCTGATGGCCGGCATCGCCGGTGTCCTGCAGGTCGGCTGGCTGGGCACGATCACCACGGGCATGGGCGCCGGCATGGAACTGGTGGTGATCGCGGCCGTGGTCATCGGCGGCGCCAACCTTGCTGGCGGCTCGGGCACGGCCTTTGGCGCCGTGGTCGGAGCGGTTCTGATCGAGATGATCCGCAACAGCCTGACCCTCCTTGGCATCAATCCGTTCTGGCAGGGTACCTTCATCGGCACTTTCATCATTGTGGCGGTGCTGTTCGACCGGGTGCGCGCCCTGCGCGGCAACGAATAGACCGGCCGCCACTGGGTGGCCGGTTGCCCGACCGACCCCGGTTGCGCGATGATTCGCCGGGGCTCGACGTCGGGGCCGGGAGGACGAACGTGCCGCAGTTCGCTAATGTCACCAGGGGTCTGCGTTTCCGCGTCGTCCTCGAACCGGGCGTCGCCCTCGGACCAGGCAAGGCCGATCTCCTGCAGGCCATCGACGAGACGTCCTCCCTGACCGCGGCAGCCGCCCGCTTCAGCATGAGCTACAAGCGCGGCTGGACGCTGGTTCGCGAGATGAACGCCGCCTTTGCCGAGCCTCTGGTCGAGACGGAAAAAGGTGGCGCCGGGGGTGGTGGCGGCGCGCGCCTGACACGGCGCGGCCAGTACGTCCTGAAACGCTACCGGCGGATGGAGGCCGATGCGGCGCGCGCCATCGAGAGCGGCGTCGCCGACCTCCGCAAGCATCTCTCCACGGCAAGCAGCCGCAAAGGCTGATCCGCGGCGGTTCGCAAGCCCGCGCTATTGCCTCCCCGATATGTCCGTGCTGACATATCGACGATATTTCCATCCTGACCTATCGAGGTAGATCGATGACTCCGAATCTCTCGCGCCGGTTCCTCATGAGGCTGGCGCTGGCTGCGGCGCTTTCCGTGCCGGCCGCTGCCGCCCTGCCCCGCATGGCCGCTGCGGACGACGTCGTGGTGTTCGCCGCGGCGAGCCTCAAGAGCGCTCTCGACGATGTCGCCGCCCGCTACAAGGCCGCGACCGGCAAGTCCGTGGCGATCAACTATGCCGCCAGCAACGCCCTCGCCAAGCAGATCGAACAGGCGGCGCCGGCCGACATTTTCTTCTCCGCAGACCTCACCTGGATGGACTATCTCGAGGAGCGCAATCTCATCGTCAAGGAGACGCGGCGGACACTCCTCGGCAACGAGATCGTCCTCGTCGCGCCGCAGGATTCGACCGCCGCGATCGACATCGCGCCCGGCATGAATCTCGCCGATCTCCTCGGCGCCGACGGCCGCCTCGCCATGGCCAATGTCGAGTCCGTGCCGGCCGGCAAATACGGCAAGGCGGCACTTGAGAAGCTTGGTGTCTGGAAAGGCGTTGCCGACCACATCGTGCAGTCGGACAACGTCCGCGCCGCCCTCGCCTTCGTCGCCAGGGGCGAGGCGCCGCTTGGCATCGTCTACATGACGGACGCCAACTCGGAGAAAGCCGTCAAGGTGATCGGCAAGTTCCCGGCCGACAGCCATCCGCCGATCCTCTATCCGGTGGCACTGACCGCAGCGTCGAAGAATCCGGATGCGAACGCATTTCTGGATTTCCTGACCTCGCGCGCGGCAAGATCGGCATGCGAGGCGCAGGGTTTCACGGTGGTGGCGCCGGCCACGTGAGGGCTGGCGCGGCGTGTTTCGAGGACGCTCAGGCGGCCTGGTAGCCGAGCACGGCCTTGGTTTCGAGAAAGGCATCGAGCCCCCACTCGCCGTATTCCTTGCCGTTGCCGGACTGCTTGTAGCCGCCGAACGGCGCCGACGGATCGGGCATGGCGTAGTTCAGCCACACATTGCCCGCCCTGAGGCGCGAGGCGATCTTGCGGGCGCGTTCGATATCCTGCGATGCGACATAGGCGGCAAGGCCGTAGGGCGTGTCGTTGGCCAGTTCGACCGCGTGATCCTCGTCGCGGTAGGCGAGGATCGAAAGGACCGGCCCGAAGATCTCTTCCCGTGCGATGCGCATGCCCGGCTTGACGCCGGCAAAGACTGTCGGGCGGACGAAGAAGCCGAGCGGAAAGCCCTCCGGACGGCCGGGGCCGCCGGCGACAAGCCGGGCGCGTTCGGCAATGCCGGCCTCGATGAGGTTCTGCACCCTGTCGAACTGGGCCCGACCGGCGAGCGGACCGAGCACCGTCGACGGGTCGCGCGGATCGCCAACCCTGATCGCGACGGCGGCCTTGCCGGCGATCTCGGCGGCCTGCTCGTGGAACTTCTCCGGCACCAGCATGCGGGTCGGCGCGTTGCAGGTCTGGCCGCTGTTGAGGAAGCAGCCCATGACACCGGCGGTGACGGCCTGTTCGAGGTCGACATCGTCGAGCAGGATGTTGGCCGACTTGCCGCCCAGCTCCTGATGGACGCGCTTGACGGTATCGGCGGCGGTCCGGGCGACATCAATGCCGGCGCGGGTCGAGCCGGTGAAGGAGATCATGTCGACGTCCGGATGGGCGGCAAGGGCACGGCCGACGGTGAGGCCGTCGCCCTGGATCATGTTGAAGACGCCGGGCGGAGTGCCCGCCTCGTCCATGACCTCGGCAAAAAGGCTGGCGCTCAGCGGCGCGATTTCGCTCGGCTTCAGGACAATCGTGCAGCCTGCGGCGAGCGCCGGCGCCACCTTGCAGACGAGTTGGTTGAGCGGCCAGTTCCACGGCACGATCGCCGCGACGACGCCGACCGGTTCGCGCACCACCATGGTGCTGCCGCGCTGCGTCTCGAACGGAAAGGTCTCGAGGACGCGGATCATTTCCTGAAGGTGAAGGTGTCCGGCGAACGCCTGCAGGCCGAGGCTGACCGGCGACCCGATTTCGGTCGTCACGGCATTGGCGAGCTCGTCATAGCGCCGCATATAGGCAGCGTGGATGCGCTTGAAGAGGTCGATGCGCTCTTCGCGGCTCGTCCGCGAGAACGACGGGAAAGCGCGCTTGGCGGCGGCCACGGCCCGATCGACATCCACCGACGAACCCATCGCCATTTCCGCGATCGGCCGCTCCGTTGCCGGATTGACGACCTCCAGCCGGGACTGGCTGACCGGCTCCGCCCACACCCCGCCGATGTAGAACTTGCGCAGCTTGGGCATCATCGTCGCGGTAACGTTCATTTCAGGAACCTCACATAGGAAGGGAGTGCCGATCCGGCGCGAGGCATGATGCTCTAGCGGAAATGCGTTATGTTAACGTGAACATATCGCCGCAAACCTTAGCGACAGGCTCGACTGGACTGGCCAGGCATCATGTTCGAGGCGCTGACTCCGGATGAATGGACGGCCATCGCGCTCAGTCTCCGCGTGGCCGTGGTTGCCGTCGTTTGCAGCCTGCCGATTGCCG